>LSNR01000009.1 GCA_003056165.1 Parcubacteria group bacterium M6-OD1-3
CAAGGTGTGAAGCGAGTGGTGTTGGCGCGAGAGGTAACTTTGGCGGAAATTCAAGAAATTCATCGGCGAGTGCCGGAAGTGGAATTGGAATATTTTGTGCACGGAGCAATGTGTATGAGTTATTCAGGGCGATGTATTTTGAGTAAATGGATGAGTGGGCGAAGTGCTAATTTGGGAGATTGCTCGCAACCTTGTCGGTGGGCATATAAAAAAGCAGGAAGTAAAAAATGCAAAGCGGAAAGTAAAGAAATGACGGTAGTTGATCATCAGGGGGAATTTGAAATGGATTTGGAGGAAGATGATAATGGAACTTATTTTTTTAACAGTAAAGACTTGAATCTGTTGGCGTATTTGCAGGATTTGATTTCAGCTGGCGTGACATCATTTAAGATTGAAGGTCGCAATAAAAGTGTGTATTATTTGGCTACCGTAATTCGCGCTTATCGGAAAGTTTTGGATAATTTGAAAGATAAAAAAATATTGCAAACGGAATTGGATAATTTAAGCGACTTAGTTCATCGTGGTTATACTGCCGGTTTTTTATTAGGAAAAGAGCCGGAACATAATCTTAAAAATACGCATAATGAAAGTGAATATGA
Organism: Parcubacteria group bacterium M6-OD1-3; assembly: GCA_003056165.1. Lineage (GTDB taxonomy): Bacteria > Patescibacteriota > Minisyncoccia > Moranbacterales > UBA9337 > LSNR01. Next base: position 600 of record LSNR01000009.1, read on the forward strand.
ATTTGTGGGGGAAATTTTAAAAAGTGATAAAGAAAATTTGATTAAGATTAAAGTGCACAACGCTATTTATGCTGATGATGAAATTGAAATTATAGATACAAAAGGAAATCATCCAATAAAAATTTTCAAAGTTTACAACGAAGAAATGAATGAGGAAAAATCAGCGCACGGCGGACATAAAGAGTTTTATTATCTAGAAATTAATAAGAAAAATATTGAGCCAATGCCATTATTAAGAAAAAGAGTGAAATAATATGAAAATAGTAAGATATGAAAACGATAAAAATTGATTTGAAAAATTATACGAAAAAGGAAATTCAGTTTATTGCTGATGAAATTTTAAAAGAGCGTGTCGTTGTTTTGCCAACAGATACTGTTTACGGTTTGCATTGCTTGGCTACAAACGAAAAAGCAATTGCCAAAATTTACCATATTAAAAAACGAAAAGCCTCTCAACAAAAACACATAATATTATTAGTTAAAAGTTTTTGCATGATTAGAAAGTATTGTTTTTTGGGAAAAAGACAATATAATTATTTAAAAAAAGTATGGAGTGGGCGACGAGCAACGACGGTTATTCTAAAGGGGCGTCCTAGCGTTACGTTAAAAAATATTTTTTTGCGAGAAATTGTTAGTGAAGATGATGGTATAGCGGTTCGTTTGCCAAATAATAAATTTTTATTAGATTTAATTAAGGAAATCAATGAGCCAATTGCTTCGACTAGTTTAAATATTACAGGAGAAAAAGAATTGAAAAATATTGACAAGATAGAAACATATTTTAAAGAGCAAAAACCGGATTTAGTGGTTGACACGGGCAGGTTGTCTATCAGAAAACCTTCTCGTCTGGAGGACATTAGAAATATGAATGACATTAAAATTTATAGAAAATAAATGCAAGTTGAAAATATTAATAATTTGCTAGAAAAAATAAAATTGTATTTATTGTATTGTATAAAAGCAATCTTGTGATAAACTAAAGAAGTGATAATAATTATTTGGAATAAATTGCAATACTATGAACAAGGAAAAAAATAGTGAAAATAAGATGGAGAAAATTGTCGGTTGGGCAAAGAGAAGGGGTTTTGTGTTTCCGTCCAGTGAAATTTACGGTGGTTTCGGTGCTATTTATGATTTCGGTCCTTATGGCGTGGAATTAGCGAAAAATATCAAGGAAAGCTGGTGGAAAGCGATGGTACAGGAAAATGAAAATGTAGTCGGATTGGACAGTAGTATTTTTATGCATCCAAAAGTTTGGGAAGCTTCTGGACATGTTGGCGGTTTTAGCGACCCGTTAGCGGAATGCAAACAATGCCACAGTCGGTCAAGAGTGGATCATCTCTTGGAAGACATCGGTGTTTTTGCTGATGAAAAAATGAGTGATGAGGAAATTAATAGGTTACTTGATGAAAATAGGGATAAAATCAAATGTCCAAAATGTGGAACGAAAGGTAAATTTTCCAAAGCGAAAAGTTTTAATCTTTTGGTTAAATCAAATTTGGGAAATTTTACTGGTGATTGGGAAAAAGACCCGGTTTATTTACGCGGTGAAACTTGTCAGGGAATTTATATCAATTTTAAAAACGTTTTGGATTCTACGCGACAAAAAATTCCATTTGGTATTGCACAAATTGGTAAAGCTTTTCGTAATGAGATTACTGCTCGTCAGTTTATTTTCCGCAAACGAGAATTTGAACAAATGGAATTTCAGTATTTTGTTCATCCGGATGAAGCGATGAAAAGTTATGAGGAGTGGCGAGAACGGCGTTGGCAATATTATTTAGATTTGGGAATTAAGGAAGAAAATCTAAAATGGCACAAACACGAGAATTTGGTTTTTTATGCTAAAGCAGCTTGGGATATTGATTATAACTTTCCTTTTGGTTTTACTGAAATGGAAGGTATTCATTATCGCACTGATTATGATTTAACTCAGCATAGTAAATTTTCTGGCAAAGATTTATCTTATCGTGATCCGCAAACTAACGAAAAATATATTCCACATATTGTAGAAGCATCAGTTGGTGTAGATAGAACTTTTTTGGCGGTGATTACGGATGCTTATAATGAGGAAAAATTAGAAGATGGAAATGAGCGAGTAGTGATGAAATTTCCTAAGAAACTGGCGCCAATTAAAGTGGCAATTTTCCCTTTACTAAAAAACAAACCTGAGTTGGTGGCGAAGGCGCGGGAAATTTATGATAGTTTAAAATCGCAATATATGTGCGAATTTGATGATAATGGAAATATTGGAAAGCGTTATCGTCGGCAAGACGAAATTGGAACGCCATATTGCGTGACGGTTGATTTTGATAGTTTAGAAGATAATACGATCACTGTCCGAGATAGAGATACGATGAAACAAGAGAGAATTAAGATGAATGATTTAAAGAAGTTTTTAGAAGAAAAGTTGAAATAATTTTTTAAATGAAAAATGATATGAATTTACAACAAATATATGAGCTGGCAATTGAACTTGGAATAAAAAATGATTTGCGACCAAGGAAAGATATTGAGAAAAAAATGCTACGAATTGGAAAGGAATATCAAAAATTGAACAAAAAAGAAAAGCAAATCTTTGATAAAGAGAGGTTAACAAATCCATATATGGACTCTACTATTCATTTTGATTCCGGTAAAAAAATCAAAAAAATAATGACGGGTATTGATATTGACGCAGGAGAATTACTTATTGCAAAAAAGTTTGGAGTTGACGCTGTTATCGCTCACCATCCGGTTGGAAAGGGATTATCATATCTTGACGATGTGATGGAGCTACAAGCTGATGTTTTAGCGCAATATGGCGTTCCGATTAATATTGCAGAGGGTTTAATGAAAGTACGAATTGGTGAAGTTTCGCGAAGTATTAATCCTGTCAATCATTTTAAGTCTTCGATGGCTGCTAAAAATTTGGGAATAAGTTTTATGAATGTACATACACCAGCTGATAATCTGGTTGCAACTTTTTTGAAAAAAATAATAGAAAATAAAAAGCCCGAATATGTTGATGAGGTATTGACCCTTTTAAAAGAAGTTCCCGAATACGAAAACGCTACCAAACAAAAATTGGGACCAACTCTATTTGCAGGAGACAAAAACAGTCGAACTGGAAAAATTGCGATTACGGAGATTACTGGGGGAACAGAAGGTTCTCCAAAAATTTACGAAAAAATGGCCAGTGCTGGAATTGGAACTGTAATCGCTATGCATCAAAGTGAAAAACATCGCAAGGCGGCGGAAAAGGCGCATATTAATGTTGTTATTGCCGGTCATATTTCATCTGATTCAATTGGAATGAATTTGTTTTTGGATCAGTTAGAAAAAAAAGGTATTGAGATTGTTCCATGTTCTGGATTGATTAGATATTCAAGAATTAAAAAATTGTAGACTATAGACATCCCATTCTAAAATCAGACTGATAATCCATAAAGATTGCGTTTTGTTTGTTTTTCATAAAAAAATTCCTCTTTGTAGCTAAGTCTACACTTGCGGTTTTTTCTTATTCAAAACCTCATAATACATCAATTTTTATTAAATTCTAAATCCGATTTTAGAATGGGATGTCTATATATTTAAAGCAAACAAAATTAAACTTCGTTATTAAAATTTTTAAAAAATGGGTAAATATGTTTTTTTTAATGGAAAAATAATCTTAGAAAAGAATGTTAAAATTAGTTTTAATGATCTTGGTTTTGCGCGAGGTTATGGAGTTTTTGATGCAATGCGGACAATTAATGGAAAACCGTTTTTAATAAAAGAGCATTACGAGCGATTGCAAAATTCTGCTAAAGAATTAAATTTATTTCTAAAAATTTCTTTAACAGAATTTGAAAAAATAATAAATAAACTTCTTTTGCGAAATAAAATAAAAAATGAAATTGCAATTAAAACTATTTTGACCGGCGGAAAATCTTCCAACGGTTTGCGAATGGATGGAGAGCCAACATTGCTGATTACCATTAATGATTTAAATAAGGTTACCCCAAAAAAAGAATTATATAAAAAAGGCGCAAAAATTATTTTAGTGGAATTTCAAAGGTATTTGCCAGAAGCTAAAACGCTAAATTATATTGTTGCTATTCAAAATCAACGGAAGAAAGAAAAGTCCGGAGCGACTGAAATTGTTTATTATAATAAAGGCTATTTATTAGAGGGTTCAACCAGCAATATTTTTATTGTTAAGAATGATAAGATAATTACACCGGACAAAAATATTTTATTGGGGACAACTAGAAATTTATTGATACAACTTTTGAGGAAGAAAAATCGAAAAATTGAAGCGAGGGATGTGAAATTAAAAGAGATATTTGAAGCCGATGAAGTTTTTTTGACAGGAACATTTAAAAATATTTTGCCCATAGTGAGAATGGATGACAAAATAATTGGCGATGGCAAGGTCGGGGAGGTAACTGCAAAAATAATGAAGCTAATTGAAGGATAAAAATGTCAAATTTTTGCAGTGGATAAAAGTATGTTAGTTACATATGATAATGTCATATCATCCGTCAAATAGAAATGTCATAGTTGCTGAAATATGCTAGTGTTTAGTATTAATTAAATTAATACTAAACACAATATAGAAAAACTAATAGTAATGACAATTAAAGAAATTAGAAGGTATGACATTTCTAAATGTAATTGACATTGACATATAGATGTTGACATATTTTGAATATTAGGATAAACTCTTAAAAGAGATTTCATTTGACGAATTTAATAGTATTAATTATTTAGGCGCCAATCAGCTTAGGCGCGGTTTAGTTTATTTTTTATTTTTATGTTAGTAATACGATTTGCAAGAACAGGAAGAAAAAACAAAGCGCAATTTAGAATTGTGGTTCAAGAACATACAGCTACACCAACTGGAAGAAATGTTGAGATTGTTGGTAATTGGAATCCTCATCAAAAAGAAGGGGCATTCAAAAAAGAGCGAATTGAGTATTGGTTAAGTCAGGGCGCTAAAGCTTCCGATTCAGTTCATAACCTTTTAGTTTCTCAAAAAGTTATTAATGACAAAAAACGAGCTGTTAAATTTAGTAAAAAGAAATCCGGTGAAGATGAAGAGAGTAAGGATGCTGAAAAAAGTGGAGAAGAAATTAAAGAAACAGAAACTGTAAAGGAAGGAAAGGAAGAGGCTAAGGTTGAGGAAGAAAAGAAAGAGGATGACAAGGCTGAGAAAAAAGAGGAAGACGACAAAAATAAAAAAGCGTAATAGTTTAAGAATTGACAAAATTTTTAATTGAGTTAGAATAAATTAAGTTAGAAATTCGCAGACAGTAGGCAATCATAAGACCTGCCGAGAATTTCCCCTGAAAGCAATTTCTTGGAATTGACTTTAGGTGGTTCAAAAGTCTGCGAAAAAGCAGATTTTTTTTATTTAAAAAAAATAAAAATAGTTTATCAAAAATTAATTTTTTACAATTATGTTAACAAGAGAGAAAAAGGAAGAAATAGTTAAAAGATTAACCGAGGAATTAAAAGAATCCAAAGCGGTTGTCTTTACTGATTATAGAGGAATTAAAGCAAACGATATTAATAAGCTCAAGAAAGAGCTTAAAAACAGTGGGACAAATTTACAGGTTATTAAAAAAAATCTTATAGAATTGTCTTTGAGAAATGCCAAATTGGATGTAAGTGTTCGTGAAATGGATGGTCAAATATCAATTATAGTTTCCAAAGAAGATGAGGTTGCTCCAGCAAAAATTCTGACAAACTTTGCCAAGGAAAATGAAAATTTGAAAATTTTGGGAGGGATACTCGGTAAAGAAGAGATGAGTGTGAAGGAAGTTGAATCGTTGGCTAAATTATTGAGTAAAGAAGAATTAAGGGCAAAGATTGTTGGAAGTTTAAAGTCCCCAATCACTGGATTTGTAAATGTGCTATCTGGGAATTTGCGTGGTTTAGTGAATGTGATTAAGGCAATCGAAGATAAAAAAGCGTAAATGTTTTTTAATAAAATAATAATTTAAAAAGTTTTAATTTATTTTTAGTTAATAATTCTCAACCTTAACTATTTTATGGAATGCGAATTGTCAGCTAAAAGACTAAATGATATGACTGAAGAAAAAAAGCCTACTGAGGCAAAAGAAGAGAAAGAAGTTGAAGTTCCTGCAAAGTTTAAAAAGCTTGTTGAAGAAATCGAAAAAATGAGCGTTTTGGAACTTTCTGAGTTGGTAAAAATTTTGGAGGATAAATTTGGTGTTAGTGCTGCTGCTCCAATGATGATGGGAGCAATGCCGGGAGCTGGTGGAGCAGAAGAAGCTGAAGCGGAAGAAAAAAGTGAATATGATGTAGAACTTGTTTCTGCTGGAGATAAAAAGATAAACGCAATTAAAGCGGTGCGTGAAATTACCGGATTGGGATTAAAAGAATCTAAAGATTTGGTTGATGGAGCACCTAAGGTTATCAAGGAAAAAGTTGCTAAAGAAGAGGCTGAAGAAATGAAAAAGAAATTGGAAGAAGCTGGAGCAACAGCTGAACTTAAATAATTTTTGAAAATTGTTTAAAAGTTAGAGCAAACCATTTAAAAAAACATCCGCCGAAAGGTAGATGTTTTTTTGGAACTTATTTTGTTGGGCCGGCAGGATTCGAACCTGCGCATGACGGGATCAAAACCCGCTGCCTTACCGCTTGGCTACGGCCCAATGTAATTTTTTAATGAAATTGCCAATCTTTTTCGTAAATCCTTTTTACCGTCACTACTTTTCAAAAATAATTCTCTTTTTATAGCTTCGGTTTTGTGCGTATATGCTTCATAGCATAATAATTCAAAAGGACGCCTGTGTTTAATTGATTTAGTTTTTCCTTGGGAGTGCTCTGATAATCGTCGCTTTAAATCACTTGTATATCCGATGTAAAACTTTTTATCCTTCTTACTGATTAAAATATAAACATAGAACATAACTTTTTAAAATAAATATCATTTTTGTTGGGTCGGAGGGATTCGGACCCCCGATGCTAGGACCAGAACCTAGTGCCTTACCGCTTGGCTACGACCCAAAACATTTTTTATTTGTTGGCTCATTGGGTTAAAACTTTCCACTCATTATTATTTTTCTTCATTGAACTGACAGGATTCGTCCGGCATCCGCCGGACGCCCCGCGTATGCAGGGCGGACCCCCGATGCTAGGACCAGAACCTAGTGCCTTACCGCTTGGCTACGACCCAGATTTTCTAATGATATTTTATATTTATGAAATTGTTTTTAGCTTTCAACAACTTTTCCGCCCATTAAATTTAGAGCATCGCTTAATAATGAGTTTTGACTTGATTCTTTTTCGGTGGAAGCATTATCGGATGTTTCTTGTGAAGCGGTTTCTTCTGGTAAAATGGTTTTCAATTTTAAACCCACTTCCTCTGCTGTTACTGCTTTAATATTAAAACCTAACCCTGTGATTTTATTAGAAATATCTTTAATTGTCAACCTATTTTCCGGTTTATTTATAAGCTCTTTGTGAAAAGCACGAAGAACAGCTATATCTACAGTTTGGGGAGATTTACTTTGAATTGGTTTGGAATTTGTGAGCATCATTGAAAGAGAAAAATTTTCTTGTCCTATTTCTGTAATAATTTCTTTCCATTTTTCTTCAACTTTATAAACATTAATTGCCGGTTTAGTTTCTTTCTTCTCGTTTTTTTTGAGTATTTTTGCATCAGTAGCTAGAGATTTTTTTGGTACAGTATTTAGCTTTTTATTTTTGCGAGATGCTTCTTTTTCTGTTTTAATATTTTTTTTCGCAGGTTTAATTTCTTTGTTTTCTGAAACAGAATGACTATTTTTAGTTGGAACGGTTTCTTTTTTCGACAATTTTTTTTCGACATTTTTTTTATTGGGATTTTCAGACTGATTATTGGTAATATTATTGGTGTTGTTGGAAATACTATCAACACTATTTTTTTTATCCATTAGAGTTGAAGTTAGTTTTACAATGACCGTTTCTAGTGGGAGTTGGGGGATAAAAGATGTTTTAATTTCCGGAATAGTTTTTAAAACTTCATCAATACATAAAATAATAAAGTTGATGGAAACCAGTTGAGAAAATTTATTCAGGGTTTCTTGTTGTTCAACAGTTAACTCTGGGAACATTTTATTTTTAGTTTCGGAGCTTATGTTGGTAATCATAATTTTTCGCAAATATTCTAACCAATTTTTTACAAAAAATTCTAAATTAAAACCATCTTTATAAATTTTATTAATAAACAGAAGTGCTTCACTCGGATTATTGTTAAAAATCAATTCAGTTAATTTTTCTACAAATTGATTTTCTGTGATACCAAATAGTGCTTTAACTTTTTTAGAGTTTATATTTTTACCTTCTAAAGAAATTACTTGTTCAAGTAATGATTCCGCATCTCGCATGCCTCCTTCGGCTATAGTAGCGATAATTTTCAGTGTGTCATTATCTATTTTTATTTTTTCAGCAGAGACTATTTTTGATAATTTATTGACTATTTCATTTATACTAAATTTATTAAAATCAAATTTCTGACAACGAGAAATTATTGTCTCTGGAACCTTGTGGATTTCTGTAGTGGCTAAGATAAAAATAATATGTTCCGGTGGTTCTTCTAAAATTTTAAGAAGAGCGTTGAAAGCTCCTTGTGAAAGCATATGAACTTCGTCGATAATATAGACTTTGAACTTTCCTTGAAGAGGAGGAAGTTGAGCGGTCTCTTTCAAATCTCTAATATTGTCCACACCCGTATTGGAAGCGGCGTCAATTTCGATAATGTCAGTAAATTTATTTTTTTGAAATGATTGGCAATTTTTGCATTTTAAGCAGGGTTCAAAAAAATCTGTTTTTTTAGACGCTGACTTGTCAGCGGAAATGCAATTAACAGTTTTGGCAAATATTCTTGCCAAGGTTGTTTTGCCAGTTCCTCGCGGTCCAGTAAGGAGGTAAGCATGCCCGATGCGATTATTGGAGATAGAATTGGAAAGAGTTTTCACAATATGTTGTTGACCGACAATTTCGGAAAATTTTAGCGGACGATATTTGCGATATAAGGTTGAAGACATAATCAAATCAAAATTATTTTTTAGAATAAATTTATATAACAGTATTCTAACACATTTGATTAAAATATTAAAATTGATAATAGATGATGATTCTTATTAGCGGATTATAGCAACTTTTTCATTGACTTTTACAATAGACGGTATATAATAATTATTTGTAGAGGGTAATAATTTTATAACTTTATTTTAAAATGAATTTAAAAAAATTAAAGAAAACAAAGATTGTAGCGACCATTGGTCCTGCTACAGAAAGTAAAGCTCAACTGTTAAAGTTAATAAAAGCTGGTATGAATGTAGCTCGACTTAACTTTTCGCATGGTGATTTTGAGGAGCATGGAGCAAGAGTTGATAAAATTAGAGAAATTGAAAAAGAATATGGATCCCAAACTGCAATTCTACAAGATCTTGGAGGAGTTAAGATAAGGATAGGTGATTTTGTAGATGGGCAAATTACTTTGAAACGAGGTCAAGAATTCATATTAACTACTAAAAAAATAAATGGAGATGAAAATAAGGTTTATATAAATTATAAAAAACTTCCTCAAGAAATTGAAGTAGGACAAGTTATTTTAATTGATGATGGAACAAAGGAATTAAAGGCAATTAGAATAAGCGGGGATGAAATTGTAACGAAGGTTATAAATGGCGGAATGATTCGTTCTCGACGAGGAGTAAACATTCCCAACGCTCGCTTGAGTGTTAGTGCTTTAACAGCAAAAGATAAAAGCGATTTGAAATTTGGCATAGAAAGAGATGTTGATTTCGTGGCTATTTCTTTTGTTCGAAAAGCTGATGATATTATACAGTTAAAGAAAATATTAAATAAGAGTGAATCAAAGGCTCAAGTTGTTGCTAAAATTGAAACTCCAGAGGCTATTGAAAATATTGACGAAATAATTTCTGCTACTGATGTAATAATGATTGCCCGAGGTGATTTGGCGGTGGAAGTTCCAGCACAAGAAGTTCCTCATTTGCAGAAAATGATGATTAAAAAGTGTCAAATAAAAGGTAAGCCGGTAATTGTAGCTACTCAGATGATGGAATCGATGATAAAAAATCCAGTACCAACAAGAGCTGAAGTGGCTGATGTAGCCAATGCCATTTTAGATGGAACAGATGCTGTTATGTTAAGTGCGGAAACAACAGTGGGTGATTTCCCTATTGAAGCTGTAGAAATGATGTCAAATATTGCTTTGAGAACGGAAGAAGAAATTAAATACAAAATTGTAAATGATAATGAAAAATATACAAAGGCAACAGTTAATGCTGTTTCAAGAAGTGTGATACAGACTGCCCTTGATGTAGAAGCTAAGTATATCGTAGCTTTGACAGAGTCTGGGTTTACTGCTCGAAAGATTTCTAGATATCGTCCGGCACAAATGATTATCACTTTAACACCAGACAAAAAAGTTTTGAAACAGTTAAACTTGTCATATGGTTGTTATCCGGAAAGTATTGATGGTTTTAAAACCGTTACGGAAACTGTAGCCGAAACTAAGAAGATTTTAGCTAAAGAAAAATTAGTTAAAAAAGGGGATAAGATTGTAATCGTAGCAGGTATTCCTTTTGGGAAAGCAGGAACAACTAATTTAATGGTAGTAGAAGAAATTTAATTTTAATAGTCTTAACTATCGAAGAGACATTCGAAAAAGATAAAACAAAAACTACAGAGTTTCCTCCAATGGCGGATAAAAACTCTGTAGTTTTTAAATTGAAGAATTTTTTTAAAATTATTTTTTGAAAACCCAAAGTTTGTAGCCGATAAAGTTCCAAAATAATCCAATGGCTGTTCCTGTTAAAGCTCCTAGGTTTACCCACATTTGATCGGTAAGGATGGATAGATGTAAAATATCATTGATAGGCACTTTCAGATAAGTAATTGTTAATGTTGCTACTGAAACATTAATTAACATTCCAATAATGCTGACAAATAAAAATTGAGAAAACTTTTTCCCTTCATCTTCGTTTGATTTATCTTGAAATGCCCAATATTTATTGAAAAAATAACTGAAAGTTACCGCTACTAAAAAAGATAGTCCCTTTTGAATGGCGTATCCAGAGCCCTCTTTGATTCCGGTCATTAATGTTTCTGCATTGAGAATAACCAAATCTACACCCGTATTCATTACTCCGATTAACGCAAATTTTATAAATTGTTTTATTGTTTTTTTTATTTCCATTTTTTAAATATAGGTTAATGTTAATTAGTTGTTTTAACTTTTTCTTCTTGAATTTCTTTTTTAATTTCTTCTATATCTGACATCCAATCGTCCAATGAAGGTGTGTTCTCAACTTTCTCTTGTTTTTCTGCTTCACTATGTTCTTTTGAATATTTTTTATCATCTGTATGTTCATTTTTAATTTTTTTTAAATCAATAGCATTCTCTTTATCGACAAGTCCGGTGCTAGGGCCTGCATCACTATCAATTTTTTGTAAAACATTTTCAACTGCCGCCCAAACACTTTGTTCACCTGCAGGAATACTAATGACAACTTCATCTCCCGGTTCGATTTTGAAATAGGTAATGGAAGCTAAAAGTATTTTATAAGGATTTCCCTCAGCAATAACAAAATAATTTCCCGATTCATCTTGTCCGGCGATGCCGATTAAATTTTTTCTTTCAATCGGTCCAACTTGTTTATATAAAAAATGTCCATTATCAATAATGAGCTTTAGCATATCGCCTTCCACTAGTTTTGATTTCGAAGCATAATTTGCCGGAACAGGGTATTGTTTGCCGTCATTTCCAATCATTATTTGTCCATCGAAAGTTCCGTAAATCGCTCCCTCATCATCGTCATCTGACTTCCTTTTTCTGCCAACTCGCTTTTTCCCTTCCAATTGCAAAAGCATTGCCTTGGCGCTTTGAATGGTTTTTTCTGCCGATGTAATAGTTTGTCTTAAAGATTCTATTGAAATTTTATTTTTTTCGTCGCCTGTTTTGTGAGTCATTTTATTTTTATTATATTTTTATATTTTTGTTAGATAGGTTTTCCGAAGAAAACTACTCAGTGAAATTATATAACATTATTAAAACATTGACAAGTTTTTATTTATATGCTATCCTTTACAGTTAAATATAAAAAAGTGATTTATAAAAGGTATATGAATAATAGAAATTATATAGTGAAAAAAATTAACACATACTTTTTTTTGATGACACTGGCCCTGTCAATCAGTGTTTATTTATGGGCATTGGATAGTAGCGCTACATATACATCGAAAATAGATATAATGTTATCTCCAAAAAACATTAAAACCTCGGTTTACTTAGATAAAGCAAAAGAAAATCTAGTTTCTATTTTTAGGGAAAATATCAATATTAACGATAGTGTAACTGCAATTACAAATAAAAATAACAGTCTAATTAGACTTGAAGTTAACAATGAAAATAAGCAATTGGCATTGGATTTATCGCAAGAAAATTTGGAAAAATTTATAGGGTTTACTAGTAAATATTATGATATCAGAAACGATTTAGAAGTGGAAATCGTAAACCGTTCTATCGTAAAAAATAGGAGAAGTTTTCTCTATCTTGTTACAATCAGTGTTATAAGTGGATTGGTTCTATCATTTATGATACAAATTTTTTTAGATGTCGCAGATAAGCTTATAGCAAAACCTAAGAAAAGGACAAGAAAAAAAGAACAAAACACAATTGGCAAGGTTCAAGTAAATTTGAAAAATATATTAAGTTTTAATAAGGAAAAAATAAGGCGATTATCGGAAGACAATTTGGATGAAGAAAAACTTCCAGAAGAAATTCAAGAAAAAGAAATAGTTGTTAATAATAAAGAAGCTAATAAAGGTACTGGTGAAGAAAATGAGAGTACAGATGAGAAAATGAACACTTTACTGAAGAATAGAGTGGTAACATTCAAAAGGTCTTCTTCTCCGGCAAATTTACCGACCGCTCTTTCTTCCGAGAATGATAATATTGAAAAAAATAATTCCAGCGGTTTTAAGATTGAAAAAACCGAAATAAAAAATGGTGAAGAAAGCGACATAAATTTATCGCAAGAACCGACAGAGGAAGATTTCAAAAAAAGATTAAATCAACTACTGGGCAATAAATAGTTTTGAAAATATTTTAAAACACCGAGATGTCGGTGTTTTTTATTTGCTTAATAATGCTTGTTTAATATTTTCTTCTTTTAGACTATCGATAATATTGTTCAAGTTTCCAGCTAAGATATTTTCCAAACCACTCCAAGATTTTTTTATTCTATGATCGGTGATACGGTCTTGAGGAAAATTATAAGTTCTGATTTTTTCACTTCGATCGCCGGTACCGATTTGACTTAGTCTGGCATCACCCAATTCTTTCATTTTTTTCTCTTCTTCCACTTGTGCTAAACGAGAACGCAAAACTTTCATAGCTTTGTCTTTGTTCTTGTGTTGAGATTTTTCATCTTGACAAGAAGCAACAACACCAGTGGGAATATGCGTAATACGAACAGCACTCATTGTAGTATTAACACTTTGTCCGCCGGGACCGGAAGAGGCAAAAGTATCAACGCGCAAATCTTTAGGATTTATTTTAATATCAATTTCTTCTGCCTCGGGAAGAACTGCGACGGTGGCAGTGGAAGTGTGAATGCGTCCGGATTTTTCAGTTTCTGGAATTCTTTGAACACGATGAACGCCAGATTCATATTTCATTTGTCCAAAAACTGACTTCTCGCCAGAAGATTGAGAAATTTCAAAAATAACTTCCTTATAACCGCCGATGCCGGTGGCGTGAGAATTCAAAAGAGATAATCCCCAACCGTTATTTTCAGCATATTTTGAATACATTCTAAACAGGTCGCCAGCAAAAAGTGCTGACTCATCACCTCCGGCTCCGGCACGAATTTCCACTATAATATCTTTTGTGTCATTGGGGTCTTTTGGCGTAAATTCTATCTCCAATTTTTTATCTAGAATTTCTTTTTCTTTAGAAAGTTCAATATTTTCTTCCATTGCCAGTTCCTTTAAATCCGAGTCACTATTAGAATTTATAATCTCGGCATTTTCTATCATTTCACTCTCAGTGCGTTCTAATTTGGTTATTGTTTCCATAATCTCTTCTAGTTCGGACTGTCTTTTGCCCAAAGTTGCCAATTTTGAAGAATTGGAAAGAATTTCAGGAGAATTTAGATCTCCTTGAATTTGTTGGTATTCTTTTTTAATTTTTTCAATTTGAGTTTTCATAATATCAATAGTTTATCCTTATTAAACAGTTAAGTCAATTTTTTCAGAGGTTAAAAACTTAATATTTATTTTTTAAAGTTGGAACAATTTGAAATTAAATTTATTTGAAAAAAAGAAAGAAATAGAGTACTATCAGTATATTAAGCTATGTAAAAAATTTAGATATGAAAAAATATAATCACGAAAAAATAGAAAAAAAGTGGCAGAAAGAATGGAAGAAGAATAAACTTTATCAAACAAAGAATGAGACAGATAAACCGAAATATTATATTTTAGATATGTTTCCTTATCCGTCAGGAGCAGGGCTTCATGTTGGGCATCCTAAAGGATATATTGCTACAGATATTCTGGCGCGACAAAAAATGTTGCAAGGCTATAATGTCTTGCATCCAATGGGGTGGGATGCTTTTGGTTTGCCGGCGGAGAATTTTGCAATTAAAAATAAAGTTCATCCGCGAGAAATGAATGAAAAAAATATTGCTACTTTCAAGAGTCAGCTTGAAAAAATAGGTTTTACTTATGATTGGGATAGAGAAATAAACACAACTGATCCAGAATACTACAAATGGACACAGTGGACATTTTTGCAAATGTTTAAAAAAGGTTTAGCATACGAATCTTATGAGCCAATAAATTGGTGTCCAAAATGTCAAACAGGACTTGCTAATGAGGATCTAGAAAATGGAAAATGCGAAAGATGTGATAGTGAAATAGAACAAAAACCAATGCGACAATGGGTTTTAAAAATTACAGATTATGCTGAACGAATGCTCAAAGATTTAGATAAATTACAAAATTGGCCAGAATCAATAAAAGAAATGCAAAAAAATTGGATAGGCAAATCAGAGGGAGCGAAAATTAAATTTCCAATTAAAGAAGAGAAATTACGAACAGAGGTCGTTCCTCGAGGAGGAGTGAAGCGAAGCAAAACGACGGAAGAGGTGCGACCTCGGGAAGTAATTTCTGAAATAGAAGTATTTACAACTCGTCCTGATACTTTATTCGGAGCGACTTATTTGGTATTGGCACCGGAGCACGAGCTGGTTGAGAAGATTTTAAGTGAAGCACGGGAAGAGGTCGTTCCTCGAGGAGGAGGAATTGGTAGCGAAGCGGACAATTCCGACGGAAGAGGTGCGACCTCTGGAAGTGTGGAACGAATTAACATTTCTAACTACAAAGAGGTAAAAAAATATGTTGAACAAACAAAAAACAAAACAGAAATGGAGCGAATGGAAAACAAAGAAAAAACAGGTGTAGAATTAAAAGGTGTTAAGGCGATAAATCCAGCAAATCAAGAGGAAATACCAGTTTATATTGCTGATTATGTCTTAGCTGATTATGGAACTGGAGCAATTATGGCAGTACCAGCTCACGATGAACGAGATTTTGAATTTGCTCAGAAAATGGGAATTAAAATTAAGCAAGTAATTGCGCCGGATGATTATAACCAAGAAACGAATGACAGAAAGCAATTAAATGTGATTTTGATGCATGGATGGGGTGGACATGGAAAAATGGGATGGTTTAAAGAGGTGAAAAAGTTTCTGACAAATAAAAATATTGATGTCATCGCTCCGGATTTTCCAAATACGGATAGTCCAAAATATCAAGAATGGAGAGATTTTTTTAAGAAAAATATACAACCAAAAATTAACGATCAAACTGTTTTTATTGGACATTCTTTGGCTCCAAGTTTTTTAATGCATTACATAACGGAAGAAAATTTGCAGCTTCAGCAAGCTATTTTTGTAGCTCCGGTGTTACATAATAGAATCTCAGAATTGAATAATTTTTTTGAAAAAGATTTTAATTGGAGTAAAATTAAAAAATTAATTAAAAAAGTTATTGTATTAGGCTCTGACGATGATCTGTATATTACTTTAAATGATTTTCAAGAATTGTCAGAAAAATTGTCTGCGAAATTTATTTTACATAAAAATAGAGGACATTTTTCACAGAATGAGAATAGTAATCCCGAGATTATTAAATTGTTGGAAGAAATTTTAGACAGTCAAAATTCAAACATTCAATCAAAATTCAAAATTCAAAATTCAAAATTATATACAGGTGTCGGCATTCTCATCAACTCCGAACAGTTTGACGGTATGAACAGCGAAGAAGCAAAGAAAGCGATTACGAAATTTGTGGGCGGGGAGATGACAGTAAACTACAAATTAAAAGATTGGGTTTTCTCTCGACAGCGATATTGGGGTGAACCAATCCCAATTATTCATTGTGATAAATGTGGAGTGGTGCCAGTACCAGAAGAAGAATTACCAGTGAAACTTCCTGATGTAGAAAATTATGAGCCAACTGGAACAGGCGAATCGCCATTGGCTAATATTGATGAATGGGTAAATACAAAATGTCCAAAATGTGGTGGCGAGGCGAAAAGAGAAACTAATACAATGCCACAATGGGCTGGGTCTAGTTGGTATTATTTAAGATATATTGATCCAAAAAATAATAAAGCATTAGTGGATAAAAAGAAAGAAAAATATTGGTCACCAGTAGATTTTTATATTGGTGGAGCGGAACATGCAACGCGTCATTTAATCTACGCTCGTTTTTGGCATAAGTTTTTATTTGATATCGGAGTAGTTAATTATGAGGAGCCGTTTACGCGTTTACAAAATGTTGGATTAATTATGGCTGAAGACGGGCGAAAAATGTCTAAGCGTTGGGGAAATGTGATTAACCCAGATGATATTGTTGATGAATTTGGTGCTGATGCTATGCGAGTTTATGAGATGTTTATGGGACCATTTGCACAAAGTGTGGCATGGAACACAAAAGGGTTGATTGGTGCTAGGAGATTTCTAGAAAAAGTTTGGCGATTGTTTCAAGAAAAAGAATTAGTTGAATGTGGCGGAGGACGATGCGGTGATGTTCCAAAAGAAATTCCTCCGTTATTTCATAAGACTATTAAAAAAGTAACAGAAGATATTGAAAGTATGAATTTTAATACAGCCATTTCACAAATGATGATTTTTGTAAATGAGTGTATGAAACATGATATATTGCCAAAATCAGCGATGGAAAGATTTTTGATTTTATTAGCTCCTTTTGCTCCACATATTACTGAGGAGTTGTGGGCAGAACTTGGAGCGCGGGAAGAGGTCGTTCCTCGAGGAGGAGGAATTGGTAGCGAAGCGGACAATTCCGACGGAAGAGGTGCGACCTCGAGGAACGCGGAGTTTAGCTCTATTTTTCTTGAAGAATGGCCGAAATATAATCCAGACATGATAAAAGATGAAATGTTTGAAATGGTGGTACAAGTCAATGGTAAAGTTCGTGATAAAGTTCAAGTATCAGCAGATATTTCTGAAGAAGAAGCCAATGAAAAAGCGTTAGCGAGTGAAAAAGTACAAAAATATGTCGACGGAAAAGAAATCAAAAAGGTAATTTTCATCAAAGGACGATTGCTAAATTTGGTGATTTAATTTTGATGGGGGGGTATTAAGAAGCAAAAATAATAATATGGGAAGTAAAAAAACAAAAGGAATAAAAAATGTTTTAGTTAAGGTATCCGGAGATGTTAAGAATAAACAGAAATTTAAAGATTTTGTAATAAAACTGGCAAAAAAAGCTTTTGTGGTAATTGTTGTGGGAGGAGGAACAGAAATTAGTGAAAAATTAACTGATGCAGGTTATAAAATTATATTTGATGATAAACACGGCAGAGTAACTGAGACATGGGAAGAAAGAAAAATTGCACGGGAAGTTCTAGAAAAAAATGCAAAAAAAATGCAAGATGATTTTGTAGGAAAGGGAATAATAGTAACACCCTCTATAATAGATATTGCCGGAGTAACTTGTCACATCAATGGAGATAATTATATTAAAGCTGCTTATCTCGGTTTCGACGAGCTTTATGTCTTTACTTTGAAAGACAGAAAAGATGCTAAAAAAGAAATTTTTAAAAATTATGAGAAAGTGAAAATAATAACTGTGTAATAAAAAGATGAACAAAAAGCAACAATAATTAAAAAAACGTCCTGACAATGAAATTCTTTTTTATCAAACTGATAATGGCGGGATTAATATTGAGGTAATGTTTGCGGAAGAAAATAAAAAATAGATTTTTGAAAAAAGTTTTTTAGCATTAAAATAATAAATAAATTTGTACAATCATGGGATTTCAAACAGAATTTAATTGGGGGTTAAAACTTAAGCCTGAAAATGGTTTGTGCGAAAAAGAAATTATTGAAGGTAAAATATTTGATTTTACAAAAAATGAATATAGAGTTTATCAGGTAGATCAACCAATAGATTCAATCAATCGTGACTGAATACCATTGGCTCGGATTATTATTATTGAAGTGCATCTACAGGATAAAAAAACCTTTGGTAAATATAAGGTAATGAAAGTTTATGGAGGAAAAGAAAAGAAATATTTAACAAAATATTGGCATGAAATTGTAGATTTAAAAAAAGGTAAAAAAATAAATAATTACCATGATATCAAGGTAACATAAAATGTTGTATAAATTTTTTAAAATGCTTAAAGGAACTACTTCCAATCCCCAATTTTGTTTTGCAATCCTAATGCAGAATGTAATTATAGAAAAAATCCTATCAATACTCCGTATTTATGCGATTTTTTCAATAACATCTCGACTAAAATTTAAAAAATTTCATAGTTAACGAATAATCGTAATTTTTATTTGAGAACACGCTAATAGAATAACAGTTATAAATAATTTCAAAAAGGCGTTGCTCAAACTATTAAGCTTGAACAACGCCATTATTTACAGAAAAAACAATTATACCTTTTTTGGCTTAATTTTCTTCGGTTGATTTTTTTTGGTTGAGGTAATAATGGAGCTTGGTAGTAGTGTTGCGATAGCATAAATATAGATTTTTCAATCCTAATATTCACGACATTCCTCGGCCCAAGCCCTAGCGTAAAAATACGCAATCTTTGATTTCGTGGGGTTAATATCCACATAGTTAGATATAATACAATTATACCAACCAAAATACCCGTTAAAAATATCTTATTGTTAGTTGTTTTCATAATTCATCTCTTTAGCTAGCTGTTGTCTTTTTAGCCGTTTTCTTTTAGTGTAAATTGCTGAAATTGAACGATGTAAAATTTTGGCAATTCTTGTTGTGCTAAGATTGCTCAGAATAAGAGCTTCTTCCCAGGGATGATAGGGTTCTCTTTTGTTTCCCTTATCTTTACTATGTTTTGCTATCCATTTTTTATAAACAGATATTGTGCGAACATGATTTTCCCTGTGCCATTTCCGTAGTCTCTTTGGATGTTTAAAATCTGAATCTAGCTGCTTGAACATTTTTGACCGTACAACCAATCTCAAAGGCTATTCTTTCGTCAGAGATTTTTTTCGTCAAAATTATCTCTCGGTACTTGTCGTATTTATTAGTAGGCATTTCATATTCCTCACTTTATTTAAAGAAAATAACTAAATTTAAAGAACTATAATCAAAAAAACAAACCAGTCGATCACTATAACATAAATTTTAAAAAAGTCAAAAAATGTCGACAAAAAATTATTTTAATGCTATGTTTGAATGGTAAATAGACAAATATTTAAATTATAACTTTATAAATTCAATGAAAAAAATTGTAACAATTGGAGGGGGAACAGGACAGTTTACTCTATTGTCAGGTTTGAAAAATTATCCATTGAATATTACAGCTATTGTTTCAATGGCTGACGATGGTGGATCAACTGGTCGACTTAGGGATGAACTAGGAGTATTGCCACCAGGAGATATTAGACAATGTCTAGTGGCTCTCTCTGAATCCTCACAACTCTTGAGAGATTTAATGAATTATCGTTTTGAAAAAGGTGATTTAAAGGGGCACAATTTTGGAAACTTATTTTTGTCAGCTTTAGAAAAAATTAAAGGTAATTTTTCAGAAGGAGTTGAAGAAGCGTCAAAAATTTTAGATACAAAAGGTCGAGTTATTCCAGTTTCTGAACAGAAGATGAATCTTTGCATTAAGCTGAATAATGGGAAAATTTTGATTGGTGAAAAGCAACTTGATCATAATAAGGATGTACGAAAATATGGTATAGAAAAAATTTATCTAAAACCAACCGTTAAAATTTATAAAAAGGCTTTGCAGGCAATTAAAAATGCAGATTTGATTGTGATTGGTCCTGGTGATCATTACGGTTCAATTTTGCCAAATATTTTAGTTAAAGGTGTCCCCGAAGCTATTCAAAAATCAAAAGCCAAAGTTGTTTATAATTGTAATTTAACGAACAAAAAAGGTCAGACAGAGAAATTTGATCTGGATCAATATGTTGAAGAAATAAATAAATATATTGGCAATAATAGAATAGATTTTGTTATTTTTAGGCATCAGAAACCGCCAGAAGGACTTGTAGAGAAATATGAAAAGAGGGAAGGCAAAAAATCTATTGTGGAATTTAATATAGGTAAAAAACAAAAAAGGAGCTATAGGATTATTGAGGCCGAGGTGTTGCGTCGAGAAAGAGTGAATAAAAACAGAAATGATTTAATTGCTAATACTAGGTCATTTATTCGTCACGATAGTAATAAATTAGCCAAAGTATTGATGGAGATTTTGGAATTAGATAATAAAAAAGCAATTAAAAAGATAATTTGATTTTTTTATTACTAAATATTTAAAAAAGCAAAATACTAATCATTTTAAATATAAAAAAGGGAGGCGATCCACGATGTGGATGCCTCCCGAATAACCTTGTTATTCCGTCGGTTTAAACAACCGACAGAAAATTTTCCTTGGTACATGCCAAGTAATGTACCAAAGAAGATATAAACAAAAAATTATTGCTCCTATTCCAAACAGCGGAGCAAAAATCTCGCCAACTAAGTTGGCAATGGCGAAACATTTCGCTTTGCCAATTATCTCAATTGCTGTGTTGCCGAAAATGGCAACAATAACTAAAAAAAATACAGCAACTTTTATCTCATTCTTTTCTCTCATGCTATTCCTCTTCGTTGTGTCACTCACTATGGAGTGGCGATTTTTTGAAAAATTTACTTATACCAAAAAAATGAATAAATGCTATACTATAGACATTAGCTGAAAATTGTAAAAATATTCACTTTTTTGGTATAAGTAGTTTTAAAGAACTGTTTAAATATGGTAGCATAAATATGGAAAAAAGTCAAGAGGTCATAATTGATAAAAAAAATGGAACTTTTTCGAATAAAAATATTAAGGTCGCTTTAGTTCATGATTTTTTGGTCCAATATGGTGGAGCTGAAAAAGTTTTAGAGACTTTATGCGAAATGTTTCCGTCAGCGCCGATTTACACTCTAATTTATGACAAAGAAAAACTAGGCGAGAAATTTGGCGACAGAGAAATTAAAACTTCTTTTTTACAAAAATTCCCGAAATTTATTTTACGTAAATATCGGCGATACTTGTTGCCTTTTATGCCGACAGCTCCAGAAACATTTGACCTGCGTGATTTTGATTTGGTTATCTCATCATCTGGAGCATGGAGTAAGGGAATTGTAACCAGATTAAATACAGTTCATATCGCTTACTTGCACTCGCCAATGAGATTTGTTTGGGACTATAATGAAAAATATTTGCAAGCTATCGGAAAAAAAATCGGATTTTGCAAGAGAATGTTTTTGAGCTATTTGCGTATTTGGGATTATGAAGCGACGCAACGACCAGATATTCTGATTGCCAATTCCAAATATACTCAAAAACGAATTGAAAAATATTATCGGCGAGAGAATGAGGTGATTTATCCGCCGGCCTTTATTGGAAGTGAAGCTGTTAATCATCCGAACATAGTTACAGGCGATAACCCCGTAATTCAAAATTTAGAAAAAGATACAAACAATGAAAAATATTTTTTGGTAGTTTCTCGTTTATCGGCTTATAAAAAAGTTGATTTAGTTGTAGAGGCATTTAATAAATTAGAATTACCATTGATAGTTATTGGCGAAGGAGAACAGGAAAAATATTTAAGAAAAATCGCTAACAAAAACATAAAAATTCTAGGTTGGAAAAGTGAAAAAAAATTGCAGAAGTATTATCAAAATGCGCGTGCTTTTGTTTTTCCGACAGTCGATGACTTTGGAATTACAATGGTAGAAGCGATGAGTTGGGGTATTCCTATTATTGCAATTAGAAAAGGTGGAGCAAAGGAAATTGTTAAAGAAGGAGTTAGTGGCGAATTTTTCGATGCACAAACAGTAGAGGTTCTTTCCGATGGAGTGCGAAGGTTTATAGAGAATGAAGAGACTTATAATAAAGATATCATAATAAGAGAAGCGGAAAAATTTTCCAAAGAAAAGTTCAAGGAAAAAGTTTGGGAAGTAATCAGAAATATAATAATAAATTAATAATACGGTCAATTTAAGTATTTAACTGTGTGGTGATGGAAAATCTTGTGTATCTTTAAAGATACACAAACAGTTTAATTATTCATGACAGAATGGTGCTAAGTTTTTTTTAAATTAAATTAAAAAACAAGAATGGTTTTTAATTTATGATGGATACAAAATGATTATTGGACACAAAAAACAAATTGAATTTTTAGAAAATATTTTGCAATCTGAAAATATTCCGCAAGCATATCTTTTTATCGGTCCGGAAAGTGTGGGTAAGTTTTTTATTGCTGAAATGTTTGCAAAAGCTTTGATTGACGGAGAAATAAATCTAAATAATGATTTGGAAGATGATAATACAAAGAAACAAATTTTAGATTTGGAAATTTTACAACCGGAAATTATTGAAAAAAAAGGAGTTGTGAAAATAAAAAATATTAAAGTTGAAAGAGTTCGTGATGCACAAAAAAATTTAGCACTTTTTCCAATGACTGGAAAATTTCGAATTTTAATTATTGATGATGCGCAAAAGCTAAACACCGCTTCCCAGAATACTTTATTGAAAACGCTAGAAGAACCGAATAAAACTTCCGTTATAATTTTAATTGTCAGTGAAGAGGAAAAAATATTGAGTACAATAAAGTCCAGATGTCGGCGAATAGATTTTAACTTGGTAGGATTGGATCAAATAAAAAATGGCTTATCTGGTAAAAAGGGTGAAAATGTTTTAAATAAAATTGCAATTTATTCGATGGGTCGTCCTGGTATGGCAAAACAACTTTTGCAGAATGACAATAAAATAATGGAACAAGATGATGTGATTAAAGAATTAAAAGAGATAGGTACAATGAATAATATCCAGAAATTCGAGTTGGCGGAAAACTATGCAAAAAATTTACCGAAGGCTTTGAAAAATATAGAACTCTGGATATGGTTTTTGCGAATTCAGGCTTATAAAAATTTAAAAGATGATTCTAGATTAAAAATATATTATACAATAATAGACAAACTGGAAAATGTTTTACAAAAATTGAAAAAAACAGGAATAAACAGCCGTCTAGTATTGGAAAATTTATTTTTAGAATTATGAAAAATAAAAAAAGAAAACATTGGGCTGAAGCTAAAAAGAAGAAAAGTAAATTTAGTAAAATAGCTTACGCCAAAATAGTATATAGTTTGTTGGCGATTGTTTTTGTCGGAGTAACGATTTATTCTTTTGTTTTTTCAAGTTTTTTAGAGGTTGAAAAGATATCTATTGTCGGATTAAAAAAAATATCATTGGATGAAGTTCAACAAGAAGTAGATAATTTAAAAGATGGAAAATATCTGGAATTAATTCCTAAAAATAATTTTTTGTTTTTGCGTTCGGGAAAAATAAAGCAAAAACTTAAAGATAAATTTAAACGAATAGATGAAATAGAAGTTGAAAAAAAATTTCCTAATCAAATTAAAATTAAAATAACGGAGCGAAATACAATTTTAGTTTTATGTGCAGAAGGTAATTGTTATTTTGTAGATAAAAATGGTAATGCTTATGCGAAAGCTGATTTTAATTCTGCCGAAGTTAAACAAAATAATTTGATAAAATTAATTGATGAGAGTAATGAAAAAATTAAGGAAGGTGAAAATATTTTTTCAGAAAAGTTTGTAAAATTCATAACAAATGTTTCCAGTAAATTTAAAGAAAATTTAAACATTGACTTGCTTGATGAATACAGGACAAAATCTTGTGTGGCAGAAGAGATAATCGTTCAAACAAGTAGAGGTTGGGATATTTATTTAAGCACTCGTTTTCCAATTGAAAAATCTATTCAAATGCTTAAAATTCTTTTCAACAGACAACTTACCTTAAAAGAAATTAATAATTTGGAATATGTCGATCTTCGTTCGGAAAATAAAATTTTCTATAGGATGAAAGGTGATGCTGTAAAAGAAGAAAAAGAGATTGAGGCTATGAAGAAAAAAGAAGTTGAGCAAAGTAGCAAGGATAAAGAATGAAAAATGCAAATGATTTTTTTTAAAAAAATATTAAAAACTACAGAGTTTTTCCAATAGTGGATAAAGTCTCTGTAGTTTTATTTTAGTTGAACGCTACTGAGAAATAGAATTTAAATTTATTGGATATGATAAATTAAGATTGATGTGCCAACTTGATAGGTTGGTTGATATTTCGTAACCCAACGCCAAGATTCATTATCCGGTTTGCGAGGTGTTCCATCTGGTTTAAGGCGAGTATCATAAACACTACCTTGTAAGAAATTAGTGGAAACAGCGTACCAGCCTTTTTCGATTGGTCGCTTGCTGTCCCACCATTGGATATATTTATCTCCCAAATAGTATTTCGGATTTCCGCCACCGAAATAATCTACTCGGACATCTTTTATTTCAGGATGTTTGTTTAAGAATATTTGCAATCTTTTCAAATCTTGTCCCCAATCAGTATTGGAATCGGTTACATAATGATAGCCATTTTTTGGTCCACCAGCAATTTCATTGAAATAAGAAAGATAATAAGGGTAATTTATTATTGGCTCAGCGATTAACCAAACCAATAATAATGTGAATAAATATTTTGAAAAGCTAGATTTTCTTTTTGGAATAAACTTAAAGTAATCGTGAATTTTCTTTGCAACTAGAATGTAGGTAAACGGAAGAATTGGGAAGAGGTGACGAAAGCCGATATTTAAATTTCCAGTGATGCTGAGGTAAGCATAGAGGATAATAAAGCCAAGTAGAGTATATTCAACAACATTCGATCTTAACCAGCGTAAGACATTATTAAAATTACGCTGACAAATTTTCTCTCCAGAGATTTTTATAGCGGAAAAAATTTGAAAAAGTGTAAATAATGAGGCAAAGAAAATTAAAATTAAGAAAGGCAAAGTTTCTTTAAAGGCAAAGACGGTTGGGAAATATGCAGGAAAAGCGTTGTCTGATACTTCACCCATAAAGTAGGCTCCATTTCCCCCAGCGACTCTTTTAAAGACCATCCCGACTCCAAGAATATATTCTGCCATTGGTCGTGAGATGTCGCTTTGATTTAATGCTAGCATTACTTTGCGAGTAATTTGACTGTCAGGGTTAATATCATCAGCTTGAAAATAAAAGTCAACGGTTTTATGAAAATTTTCCGCAGGCATTTTATAAGTATTGGGAATATAATAAGCCCAGACAATAACTAAAGAAAGAGTGAAAGCTATAACGCCTTTACTAAAATAATCAAACCAGACCTTCAATCTGTTTGTTCGTACTTTTTTAATAAGCGGATAAAAAATTAGAACCAATCCTAATATTGGGAAAGCTACAATTGAGGAAAATTTCGCTAACTGCAAAAGTCCCAAAAACAATCCGCCAATGAGGGCATTTTTCCAAGTTGGTTTTTTAATAAATTTTAAAAAATAATAAAAGGCAAAAGTGAAAAATGCTGCTATTCCTAAATCGGTTGTTACATAGTGATTGTGTCCAAGAATGTTTGGATCAAAAGAATAGAAAACAAATGCTAGAAGTCCGGCTAGTGTACCGGCTATTTCCTTGGTCCATTTAAAAATAAAAAGTCCAAACACGAGTGATAATAAAATAATCGGAATCCTCGCCCAAAAAATTATTTTGTCCGGATTATTACCAGCTTCCCATAGTAAATGTCGACCAGCAGTCCATTGCCCGTTCACTTTTTCTGTCCAAAATTTTTGTGAAGTATCAAAATTTAAATTCATAAAAAGCAATGGAAAAGCGGCGAGATTTTTTATAAGAGGGGGATGCTCAGGATTTAATCGCATATCATGCTGAGTAAGATAGGAATATCCAGCTGGGATATGTGCTACTTCATCAAAAGTAATAGCGTCGTTATTGGCATTGAGAATTGATACTCCTAGAAATATCACTGAAATAACGACGATGATTAATTGATACCTTTGTTTTAAAAATTTTTGCATATTTTTATTATTAAGTTTTATTAGTTTATTTTTGAACTGTCCAAATAATTTGTTGTCGATTATTTATTTTTTTAGAAAATGCTCTAAGTTTTAAATTAGGATATAGGTTGATAAGTTTGTCTACAACCCAGCGCTGATTATCGGTCATAATAAAAATATAATTGCGGTCATACTTACTTGGCAATTTTCTTGTTATATAATCAAGTTGGTCTTGATGTACTCGATAGGTGTTAGGCATTTTATAATTAAATAACTTAATTGGGATTATTTGCATATTTCCAGCAATGACAATCTTCTTTTTATTATTTGGTAAAGTTTCTAAATAATTTGAAATGCTCATCAAATTTGCCTCAAAAGACTCTGCTTGCTTGGGATTATTTGCCCAGAAATAATGATACTTAATTACATTACCAACGCTGATAATTACTAAAGAAATAATAATCAAAGATATAACACTTAATTTAAAATTGCGTTTATTTTTTGTTGTGTCCATTTTTCCAAAAATCCAAAGAAAAGGGATTGTTGCAATTATGTAAGTAGCTGGCAGGGTGCCGATGGCTCGTAGGGCGTGAGGTAATCCTTCAGCACTTAAAAATTCGGGAGATAACATTCCAAAAAACCAAGCCAAAAGAAAACTATAGACATAAAATTTTCGGTCACGAATATTATTTTTAAATCGTAAAAATAATAAATGAAACCACTTAGAAATCAGATAAATCAATCCGATTAAAAATGAAATTCCTAAAATTGGATTAAGTATTGGATAGGGCGGATAATTATGTCGCCAATTCTGGTCTCCCCAGAAAGTATATTGAACCAAACTCAATCCCAAACTTTTCCCAGCAGTTTTTAAAAGATGGCCATGATTCATTGCTGGAGAAAAAATGGAAATTTCTCCAGAACGAGAATTTAGATATGCTGGGTGATGATAAAAAGTTAAAAGCATTGGCGACATAGAAGCTATAGAGAATATTATAAAAATCAATGCAGGGAACCAATAGTCACGCAGAAAATTCTTCTTCGTTATCCAAAGAGCAACAAATAAAATTAGTAAAATTGCCGGAGCGATGCGGAAAGCGATGTATGTGTGCAATCCAATTCCAAAAACAAATCCGGCGAGGGCAAAATATAGGTATTGCTTTAAGCGTTCTAATTTGAAAGCTTTATTGTTTCTAATACCGTGGAATAAAAAATAAAAAGAAAAAGTTAAAATAGCGGGAAGCATAATGGCACGAAAAGCAATGCGAGAAAAATTTATTGACCAAAAAGAAAAAGCGACAAAAAATGCGGTGAGTAAACCGGCGCGACGACTGCGAAAGAGTTCTTTGCTAAGCAAATAACTTCCCCAAACAGTTAAAAATCCAAAAATAATGGAAGGGAATTTCAATCCCAAAATCGTTATGCCAAAAAAGTGGTAAGAGAGAGCGATTAAATTCATAAACAATCCTTCGCGACCATTGTTATCAGTATAAAACCACCTGTAATCACCAGAATAAAAAGTTTTTAAAGCATCTATCCCATTAACCGCTTCATCTGGATAAATTCCACTTGGGGCACCCTCAATATTATAAATACGAACAGCTAGAGCAAGAACTAAAATTAAAATTAATGTTAATGTTGGGATTATTTTTTTTATTTTCATAGATTGTTTGGTTCGCTCCGCCAACCGGCGAATGGCGAATTAATTTTTTTATATTTATTTTCTATACTAATAGTATAACACTTTTTGTTAATTCGATAAAGTTATGGTATAATTTAAAAAGTTGGAAGTAATCTTTTTTAAACAATTTTTTGCTATGAGTGAAAAAGGGGTAAAAAATAATGAAGATCAGTCGATTGTTAAAGATGTAGAATTATCGGAAAGTGTAGATGAAAAAATAAAAGAACGAGTAAATAATTTTGTAGAAAAAGTATTTTTAAAAAATAAAAAGTTTTTGACTACAGCAAAAAAAGGTTATAGAAAACATGCAGAAGAAAAAGTTCAAGAAAGTTTAGATGTTCTTCACAAAAAAATTCTGGAAGAAGTAATTTCTGGCGAATATGATTTAGATAATTTGAATCAAGATAAGTTAAAAGAGCTTGCTGTAAATGTTGCGGAAAATGTTAGCAGAAGTGGTGAAATTACTATTTCAAAAGGATTTAAAAAGGCTGTCCGGATGACCTGTAATTATGGCAATGGAAAAACACCAAAAGAAATAATTGTTGATTTGGAAGAATCTGAAATATCAGGAAAGTCTACTGGAAATGTAGAACAAAAAGG
This sequence comes from Parcubacteria group bacterium M6-OD1-3, assembly GCA_003056165.1. Taxonomy (GTDB): domain Bacteria; phylum Patescibacteriota; class Minisyncoccia; order Moranbacterales; family UBA9337; genus LSNR01. Next base: position 29,322 of record LSNR01000009.1, read on the forward strand.
TGTAAAAACCGAGGAGATTGAATTGGCTAAAAAAAGGAAAGCTTCGGCTGAAAAAAGAAAGAATTTTTTTGAAAAAAAATTTGGAATAGATGAGAATTATACTTTAATATCAACGGACGAAAATGGACATGAAGCACCAACGGACAGTTTTACCTTGGTCGAATATATTGTTGGAGATACCAAAGGAAAAGATAGAGTGAAAATTGACTGGCATAATGATGGTAAGAAAGAGGAAGTTCCCTATAAGGAATTCATTGCCTTGCTCAAAAAAGGGTTTACGAAAGAGGAAATGTCAATATTATCAAAGGAAAAAGGGAATAATGACAAAAAGAATAAAAAAGATTCTGAAAAAAGAGAAATAAGTCTTAACGCTCTAGAAGATCTATTGGATAACTTTGAAAATAAAATTTCCGCGGAAAATTTTCAAGATTTAGGTGAAGAAATTAGAGCTAGTGCGCATCAAGCTTTTGATGATTTTTCTAGAAAATTAGAGGAAATAAAAAAATCTAAAAAGTCTGTTTCGGAAATTGATGAAGTTTTTACAGATTCAATAAAGGAAATAAGAAAATTGGATGAATTGGAAAAAAATTATTTTAATAAAAATAATAAAAATAAAACTAAAAAAAAGGTTGATTTGGAAGAGAAAGAAGAGGATGCAAAAGTAAGAGCGGATAAACATCGGGATGAATATTTTAAAGAAATGGGTTGGGGTAAGAAGTCGTCGAATGAAAAAGTGGATGAAGAACTGGCGGGAGATTTGGAACTGGCGGATAAATTTGCGAAAGAATCCGATGATGAAAAACATTTTGTTGATCAAAAATTAGAAAGAAAATTAGAAGAAATTCTCAAAGATAATCCAGAGATTGAAAAGGAAGTCGTTAGAAAAACGCTTGATGCCGGAACAAGAGAAACTGCTTACGATAAAGCGGATTTAAAAGACAAAATTTTGATGTTGTTAGGAGAGCACTCAAACCAAGCTAGACAAAAATATCTTGAAAAAGATTATGATATGGATAGAAGATTGGGTGGAATGAAAAGATTTTTTGGTAAAACTTTTAAGATTGGAAATTTCGAAGAAGAAATAAATTCTTATAAAGAAAATTACGAAATTGCTAGAGAAAAATACAAGAATGCGATTTTGGAATTGGAAGGACTTGGCGATAGGGAAGAAGCGGAAATTTTAGTGCGTGATTTTCAAATTTCCGAACAATTAAGGTGGCGAAATGATAGTTTAGATATTGCGATAGAAAATAATCCTATTTATGAAAATTCTAAGAAATTTTTACTTGGAGCAGTGAATAAATATCGTGAAATGCGAAAATGGCCAGGCGATAAAATTTCCGAATTGTTTGGTCTTAAGGGTTTAAGTAAGGGAGTCGGAATTGTTTCTGGAATGTTAATTACAGGAAAAGCTTTAAAAGAAATTGGAATGGTTGGAAATCCGGCCTACAGAGTTTTTTCAGTGGCGGTTGCATCAGTTGGGTATAAACAACTTTTAGAAACTGTGACAGAGAAAAAAAGAATAAAAGGAAATGAAAAGAAGGTCAAAGAAGTCCTAAATACATTCGGAGCAGAGTTTGAAGCTGGAAAAAATATTGATGGGCTTAGTGCGTGGTTATCTGATAAAAATAAAAGTCTAGATAAAGATATCCAGGGCGAAAAATATTGGAAAAAGTGGCGAACGGTAATGTCTGGTGGCTTGGCAATGGGAACATTTTTTGGTGGCAGTTTATTAAGTGAAAAAATAATGGAACATTTTGGCGGAGGCATTCATCATAATCAAATTGAAGTAGATGTGAATGATGAACATAGTTTAAAAGATACTGCTGTTAATAGTGGAAAGATAAAGGAAGAAGTGGAGAAATTTTTAGGTGATAACAATATTAAGACAGAAAAAATTCTCAATCCTACGGTTTCACCAACTGAGCCAAATATTCCTGTTGAAAGTTTGGCTAATGATAAAATTATTGAAGAACCTTTTCCAATAAATTCTGGTAATGAAAATAATATTGAAGTAGACACTCAACAAATAGATAATAATAGAGTAATAAGTACTGGAAATGCTGAATTTCGTGGAGCTGTAGAAGTAAATAAGGCAGAAATTTCTGTAAATCAAGATGATTTACGTCGTCAAGATTTACCTAGTTCTGAAAATAGCGAAGTCAGTCAAAATAATGTTCCTGAAAAAACAATTGATATTACAAATCCCAACGTAGAGCAACATAGAAATATTACCGGTTCGGAAATGCAAATCGCCTATGGTTTGGGATTTACACCGACGGAGTATTCTCGATTAAATGACATAACTCTGGTGCATATTAGCGATGCTAAAATTAGCGAATTATTGGAAAAAGTCGGTGGGTCAAATAGTATTAATTTAAATGAAACGACTGTTGGAGAATTTTTCAGACAACTTAATATTAATGATTTGCCAAAAAATATCCAACTTTCGGATATGACGGGAGAAAAATATATTGAATATTTGGCGAATGTTATTAATAACGAAGCAATGGAATTAAAAAAGGAAATTGCCGTTGGAAATATTGGCAAATGGAATCAAATGAAAAATCATTTGGCAATTGGAGAACTTGATGAAAATTTTGGTAAGTTTTACACTGAGATATCCAAAAAGCTGTCTTTATATGCTCGACCAACAGAAAGTGTGGAAAAATGGTTAATGCGGGTGACTAGATTTTCATATGATCGAGGAATATTGGTTGAAGTGAAACAAAATTTGGAAAATATTGTTTCTAAAAAATAAAAATTAAATTAACTTATCAAAATAAATATTATGAATAAAAAACAAGATAAAAATACGATGAAAATAATTGAAGAGTTGGGATTGGAAAAACTATCAAAAAAAAGACAGGATGAAATTTTGGCAAAAATAGGTGAATTAATTTTAAAGAAAATTTTTGTTGAAGTTGTTGAGAAATTGGATGAAAATGACAAAAGGGAGTTTGAAAAAATATTGGCTGAAGAGAAAAGCGCTGATGAAATTATGGAATTTTTGAGTACAAAAATTGAAAACTATGATAAAATGGTAGAAGAAATAGTTATTAAATTGAAAGAAGATTTGAAAGGAAGTTTGTAATTTTTTTTAAGTATAAAATTATGTCTGATGAAAAAAATATCGGTTCTCAAAAGGTAGCTGAAGAAGGATTAGAACCAATTGATAAAAAAGATTTGAATTTAGCGGGGAAATTTGGTCATATCGAAAAAAGTGATATTCAAAAAGCTGAAAAGGATAGTCAAGAAGAAGTGAAAACTGTTGAAAATAGAGAAATTGCCAGTGAGATGATAAGCGCTGAAAAGGACTCTGTTTATCAGAAAATATTGTCGAAAGTTAAACAAAAAAATGGTGCTAAAAAAATTGATGAAAATGAAATATTTTCTGATGCGGAAAAGGCGTCATTGCAAAAAACTGCAGAAACCAGAATTCAAATTTTAGTTGATTTGGCAAAAGAAAAAGGTGTGGTTCATTCAATAAAAGTTGCACGACACTTAGATAGTAATTATGTTTTAGATTGTTTGCATGACAAATTATTAGAAGAACGATTAACAGAAGAGGGTTTGATTTAATTTGAAAAGTTTAAAAAATGGAAATTATTTTAGGAATATTGATAATATTTTTCGGGACTGTCTCTCTATTGAGTGGAGCTTTTTTGGTAGTGCGTAGTTTTTTAAAATTTCGGGCGCAGATAAATTATTCTATGAATATGGACCTAGAGGTTATTCGCGTAACGAAAATAAACAAAGATGATGCAATGAAAGGTTCTGGGGAGAAGGAAGGATGGAAAGAAGAGATTGGAGCGATGGAACAACTGTTAACAACATTAGCTAAATTAAAACGAAATTCATCGTGGCTAATGAAATTACTCTACGAAGCACCATATATTTCTTTTGAGATTGCCAATCCATCTAATAGTGAAGAAATTTTCTTTTTTATAGCGGTTGCCAAGAAATTTAGAGAAAGTGTCGAAAAACAAGTTCATAGTTTTTTCCCAAATGCTTCTATCGAAAAAGTTTCTGATTATACTATTTTTTCTCCAAAAAGCTTTACGGCATCAGCTGTTTTAGAATTAAAGAATGAATATGCCTTACCCCTAAAAACGTATGAGAATATGAAAGTTGATCCGTTAAATGAAATTTCTAACTCATTAAGTAAATTTAAAACGGAGGAAGAAGGAGCATCAATTCAATTGGTTATTGTGCCAGCTAAAGATGGTTGGAGAAAAATGGGTCAAACAATTGCTCATAAAATGCAACAAGGGAAACAGTTGAAAGATGTTCATTCAAATTCTTTAATGAAAAAAATTGGTGGTGAAGTTGGTAGCGGTGTTGGTGATGTGGTCAGTATATTGGCTGGAACAGAAAAAAAGAAAACAGAAAATTATAGTTTTGATAATAGTAGTACGATACAATTAACTCCGGAAGAACAAGAATTGGTAAAATCCATTGAAAATAAAACTAATAAAACAGGTTTTTATACCAATATTAGATTGTTAGCCTCGGCGGATACACAGGAACGAGCGGATGAAATTCTGTCACAAATGGAGAATGCTTTTTCTCAATTTGAAAATCCAGGAGTAAATTATTTTCAAATTAAAAAAAGAATTAAAAGTAAAGATATTTCCTTTAATTATATTTTTAGAAGTTTTGAAAAAAATAATTCCATAATTTTAAATACGGAGGAACTAGCTAGTATTTTTCATTTTCCAATTTCAACGACGGAAACACCCAAAATAAAATGGTTAAAATCAGGTTCGGCTCCACCACCAATAAATATTCCGGAAAAAGGAATTTTATTGGGTTACAATGATTATCGTGGAACGAATACTAAAATAAGAATTTCTGATGCAGATAGGCGAAGACATCTTTATGCAATTGGACAGACTGGAACCGGTAAATCCACTTTTTTGCAGGAAATGGCAAAACAAGATATTCGTGCCGGTAAAGGTGTTTGTTTTGTTGATCCTCATGGTGATGCTATTGAAGATATTTTGACAGCTGTTCCAAAAGAGAGAGCGGAAGATGTAATTATTTTTGACCCCTCGGATACGAAGAGACCTTTGGGGCTTAATATGTTAGAATGTGATAAGCCAGAAGAAAAAAGTTTTGTAATTAATGAGATGATTAGTATTTTCGATAAGTTATATGATCTTAAGCAAACTGGTGGGCCAATGTTTGAGCAATATGCTAGAAATGCAATGCTTTTGATTATGGAGCATCCCGAATCAGGTTCAACACTAATGGAAATTCCAAAGGTTTTGGCGGATGAAGAATTTAGAAAAATGAAATTGGAGCATTGTAACAATCCAGTTGTGCGAGATTTTTGGATTAAAGAAGCTGAAAAGGCTGGTGGAGAAGCAGCTTTAGCAAATATGGTGCCGTATATTACTTCTAAGCTGACAACTTTTATTTCCAACGATATGATGCGTCCAATAATTGCTCAGCAAAAAAGTGCTTTGAATTTTCGAAAGATTATGGATGAGAAAAAAATATTACTCATTAATTTGTCTAAGGGAAAGATTGGTGAAATCAATAGTCATCTTTTGGGAATGGTGATAATAGGGAAAATCCTAATGGCAGCTTTGGCACGGGTTGATACCCCAGAAAAAGAGCGTGAAGATTATTATTTATATATTGATGAGTTTCAGAATGTGACAACGGATTCAATTTCACAAATCCTTTCCGAAGCGAGAAAATATAAATTAAATTTAATTATTGCACATCAATTTATTGGTCAATTAAGTGAAGAAATTTCTAAGGCGGTATTTGGAAATGTTGGGTCAATGTGTTCTTTCAGGGTAGGTCCGGAAGATGCGGAATTTTTAGAAAAACAATTTGAGCCAATTTTTACTGCTAATGATTTGGTTAATGTGGATAATTACAATGGATTTGCTCGATTATTGATGAATAACGAAACAGTGAAGCCATTTAACTTAAAAACTTATCCACCGAGCGATGGTGATCCGGAGATAGTTAAATATCTAAAAGAAATTTCTCGTTTGAAATATGGTCGTGATGCAGACTTAGTTAACAAGGAAATTATGGAACGAGCAAAATTTAAAAGTTTATAATCCAATCTGCCAGTTGGCGGACTAAAAATAATTATATGAATAAAATAATTTTTGGAATAATAATTTACAGTGTAATAATCGTTGGAGTAAGTCACTTAGCTTTGGCTCAATATACTCCAATGGAAGCAATCCCGGGAAGTGGTGGTGTGGAAAATATTTCTACTTTCCCATCTTATATTCAAGCAATCTATAAATTTGCAATTTGGTCAGTGGGAATTGCTGCTTTATTAATGATTTCTATCGGAGGATTTATGTATTTTATGTCGGCGGGAAATACTTCCAAAATGGATAGTGCTAAGAATGTTATCGGGGATGCGCTATTTGGTTTAATTGCTATTATGGTAGCTTCACTTATTTTGTATAAAATAAATCCGGATTTGATAAATATCAATTTGAACAGTTTTCAAGGTGCGGGTCAAAATAATCCACAAAGAACTATGGGAGTTCAAAACAATATAAATCCCGGTGGCGGGTCATTTGGTGGCAATGGAGCTTCTGGAAATTGGGATAATCAGAATACAGCAAATAACAATGATAATCAACAGACTGGCAGTGATGGATTAATTAGAGATGCGGATGGAAATATTTTAGAACCTCAACCAATTCAATAGAGATTTAACAATAAATAAATTATGAATGAAATAATTTGTATTGGGTCATCGTCAAAAGATATTTTTTTCCCAGTTGAAGGTGGGGTGCTTTTTGATACACCAGAAGATTTGACTTCACAGAAAAAAATGGCCTTTGAATTGGGAGCTAAATTTCAAGCTAAGGAAATTTTTGAAACACCGGGAGGATGTTCTGCTAATGTTGCACAAGGCTTAGCTAGGTTAGGCGTGAAAGTTGCTTGCTATACAAAAATTGGAAAAGATACTACCGGAAAATGGATTAAGAATGAACTCAAAAAAGAAGGCGTGGATATTAAATTGGTTCAGATTGATAAAAAATGTAAAAGTGATTTGTCGGCAATAATCGTAGATAAAAAGAGTAAAGAACATCTAGTATTCTTTAATAGAGATGCTAATCAAAAACTGGATTTGAATGTTAAAAAATTAGTCAGAACAAAAAGAATTTTTATTAGCGCACTTAATGGTGATTGGGAAAAACATTTTGATGATATTTTGGCAGTTTCGCAAAAAAATAATATTAAGATAATTTTTAATCCCGGACAGAGAAATATTCAAGATAATCCGCGGAAAATTATTGAGATGATAGAAAATTCTGAAATTTTAGTTTTAAATAAAGATGAGGCGATAGAAATTTTAAAGAATACTATTCCAGAAATGGATAGTGAGATTAAAAAATTAAATGATGAAAAATATTTAATTAAAAAATTGAAAAAATATGGTCCAAAAATAGTAGTATTGACCGATGGTAAAAACGGTGGGTGGGTTTTTAAAAAAGAAAGTATTTTATTTATTAAGCCAGAGATTTCTAATGATGAAATTGTGGACACATTAGGTGCTGGTGATGCATTTTCCAGCGGTTTCTTGGCGGGAATTATCAGTAATGAAAGTATTGAAAATTCTTTGCGTTGGGGTGTGGCAAATAGCTTGAGTGTTATAAAACATTATGGAGCCAAAGAAGGTTTACTGAAGAAAAATAAAATTGAAAATAAAATTGAAAATATAAAAATAACAGAACTTAACATTTTTTAAGTTTCAAGGCTTAAACAAAGAAATTATGACTTTTATTTCTAAAATTTTTTCTGGCAGAAGAAGATTAAAATTAATCTTGGCTTTAGATATTGGAACAGAAGTTATTAAAGCCTTAGTGGTTAAAATTGATAATGAAAATAAAAAAGGAGTAGTAATCGGCTCAGGGAAAGTTAAACAACAATTTGGCAATATGCAGAGTGGAGCAGTCTCTGATATTTCTGGAGTGGTTAAAGTCGCTAGAGAAGCGATTGATATCGCTAAGAAGAAATCTGGTGTCAAAAAAATAAAATATGCGATCGTGGGAATTGCTGGTGAATTAGTTAAAGGAACGACCACAACTGTTCATTATGAAAGAGTTGATTCTGAGGTAAAAATCGGAATGTCGGAACTTAAAGATATTATTCAAAAAGTTCAACAAAAAGCCTATGAAAGAATTCAAAAACAGATTGCGTGGGAAACCAATCAAACAAATATTGATATCAAGCTTATTAACGCCGCCATTTCAGATGTTCGTATCGACGGATATCGAATAACTAATCCGTTAGGATTTCAGGGACATAATGTCTCTATTAGTGTTTTTAATGCTTATGCTCCGACAATTCATTTAGGAGCAATTGAAACTATCGTCAATGAACTAGGAATTGGTTTAGTCAATATCGCTGCGGAGCCTTACGCGGTGGCACGCTTAGTAGATTTTGAAGGAGATTTAAATTTTAATGCTATCTTTATAGATGTTGGTGGCGGAACTACGGATATTGCTGTTGTTCGCAACGGTGGATTAGAAGGAACTAAGATGTTTGCTTTAGGTGGCAGAGCTTTTACCAAAAGATTATCACAGGAGTTAGGAGTTGATTTGGACAAAGCAGAACAAATCAAAATAGGTTATTCTTTAGGAAAATTAAATAAAGTGGATAGTCAAAAAGTGGAAAAACTCTTTGAAGAAGATTGTCGCATTTGGTTAGGTGGAATATCGTTGGCATTATCGGAATTTTCTCAAAATGATTTATTGCCAACTAAGATTTTGATGTGTGGTGGTGGTTCTGGTTTACCAGGAATTAAAAAAGCATTGTTAACGCAAGAGTGGGTAGATGAATTATCTTTTGTTCAACAACCGAAAGTAGTTTTCTTACAACCGAAAGATGCGATACACATTGTTGACAAAACTGGCGAGTTAACCAGTACGCAGGATGTTACGCCAATAGGCTTAGCAAGTTTAATATTGGAACTTGTCAATGAAGAAAAAGTTCTCGCAACAATTCTAAAAAGAGCAATGAGCAAGGTTGAGTATAAATAAATTTGATATTGATAGTTAATATGATAAAATTTAGGTTGTAACGAGAACATTAGTTTTTGGAAATTAGAAAAAATAAGAGTTTAAAAATTTAAAAAATAAAAATATGATAAAAGTAGCGATTAACGGATTTGGTCGAATTGGTCGACCTTCGTTCAAAATAATTTTAGAACAAGAAGATATGGAGGTCGTGGCAATAAACGATTTGTCCGCAACTGATAATTTAGCGTATTTATTAAAATATGATACGGCTTATGGCGTTTACGAAAAAGATGTTCAATCTGCAGAAAATAAATTGATTATTGATGGAAAAGAATTTCCAGTATTTTCTGAAAAAGATCCAAATAATCTTCCTTGGGAAGAATTAGAGGTTGATGTTGTTTTGGAATGTACGGGATTTTTTACGACCAAAGAAGGTGCGGAAGGGCATTTAAAAGCTGGAGCTAAGAAAGTTATAATTTCCGCTCCAACTAAGGATGAGAATATTAAAACATTTGTAATGGGAGTTAATTCTGATGAAATAAGTCTTGAGGATAATATTATCTCCAATGCATCTTGTACAACAAATTGTCTGGCTCCAATGGCGAAAGTTTTAGAAGACAACTTTGGGATAGAAAATGCTTTGATGTCGACAATTCATAGCTATACCTCAACACAATCTTTAGTAGATGGTGTTGGAAAAAAGGACAAAAGACGAGGGCGAGCGGCAGCACAAAATGTTATTCCAACTTCTACGGGAGCAGCAATTGCAACAACTTTAGCTTTACCAAACTTAAAGGGAAAATTTGATGGAATGGCTTATCGAGTACCGACAGTTGTTGGTTCGGTTAGTGATTTAACTGCAGTTTTGAAAAAAGATGTCAGTGTAGAAGAAATAAATGATGTTTTTGAAAAAAATGCAAAAGAAGAAATGTCAAAAATTATGGAAGTGACAGATGTTCCTTTGGTATCTCACGATATTGTTGGCAATCCACATTCTGTCGTTTTCCAAAAAGATTTAACTAAAGTTGTTGGAGGAAATCTAGTAAAGATTGTCGGCTGGTATGACAATGAGTGGGGATATAGTAATAGACTTGTAGATATGGCAAAAATATTAGTGGAGACAAAATAATATAAAGAAAATTAATGGTCAAAAAATATGTTTGATATTATTATCAAAAATGGAGTAATCATTGATGGAAGTGGTAAATCTATGTACAGAGGTGATGTCGGAATAAAGGATGATGAAATTTCAGAAATAGGAGAATTAAATAATGACAAGGCGGAAATTGAAATTGATGCTGAGGGAAAATATGTTGCTCCCGGATTCATTGATGTTAATAATCACTCTGATACCAAATGGAGAATTTTTGCCGACCCGAATTTGAGAAGTCTAATCCATCAGGGTATTACAACTATTATTGGTGGTAATTGTGGCTCGTCTTTAGCACCTCTGGATAATTTTGAAATGATTAAAGCAATTCGTAAATGGTTGGATGTGACAAAAATAAATATCAACTGGGTAACAATGAAAGAATTTCTTAAAGAAGTTGAAAGAACCAGACTAGCGGTTAATTTCGGAACATTAGTTGGGCATAGTACGATGAGACGAGGAATTGTTGGAGATTCAATTGATAATATGGAAGACATAGAATTGCAAGAAATGAAAAGACTTATTCAAAAATCTTTAAAGGAGGGTGCTTTGGGTTTGTCGGTTGGTTTGGCTTATTCGCATGCCAAACTGGCGTCGCAAAAAGAATTGCAAGAGTTAGCAAAATTAATTGCTTCCAGAAAAAAAATATATACGGCACACATCAGAGATGAATCTGATTCAATTCTAGAATCACTTGATGAAATGATTGAAATAGCCAAAGAAACAAATGTTAAGCTTCAAATATCTCATTTAAAAATTATGGGAGAGAAAAACTGGTCTCTTATGGATGAGGCTTTGGCAAGAATTGATAAGGCAAAAAAGGAAGGTGTTGATATTGGGTTTGATGTTTATCCATATACAGCGACAGGGTCGGTGTTATATACATTTCTACCAAATTGGGTTTCACGAGGAGGAAGAAGAATTATGATAAGTAGATTGAAAGATGCTGACATTAGAAAAAAAATAATTAAAGAAATGAAAGCTGATAGTATTGATTATCAAAAAATTCTTGTTGCCGATTATCCACTCATTAACAGTACTGGTGTGCATAGGTCGGTTAGTGATATTGCTAAATCTCAAAATAAAGAAATTGAAGAAATTATTATTGATTTGCTAATAGCTAGCGATGGTCAAATTATTACAATTACAAAAATATTAAGTGAAGAAAATTTGAACAAAGCCATTAAGCATCCGTTAGCTATAATTTCGTCAAATGGTTCTGGTTATGGAATTTCTCACAAAGGTAACGGTGAGTTGGTTCATCCGCGAGACTTCGGTTCTTTCCCTAAAATATTAAAACACTATGTTAAAAAAATGAGAATACTGGAGTGGGAAGAGGCGATAAATAAAATGACTGGTAAGCCAGCGGAAAGATTTGGAATTAAAAAACGAGGAGTAATTAAAAAAGGAAATTTTGCCGATATTATAGTGATAGACCCAGAAACAATAGAAGATAAAGCAACAATTAATAAGCCATACCAATATGCAACTGGCATTGATTATGTTGTAGTAAATGGGAAAGTTGCTGTTGAAAATGGTGAATATTTGGAAACAAGAAGTGGCGAAATTATTTCTTTTTAATAAAATTTTATAATTTTAAGGAGGATGTGAATTTCTAAACTATTTTTTTGTAGACATCAAACAAACTTGTCATCTCGGAAGGCACATTTGTTCTGGATTCCGGGTAATCGAAACTCTAAAACTCGCAAGCTCGTTAAGAGTTTCTGATTTCTGGAATGATAGGTAAAATAGACAAAAATTATAAGTAATATCAGGATTTTTTATAATTAATCACGAAAAATATGACTTTGAATTATTTTAAGAACAAAAAAATAACAGTATTTGGTTTGGGTTTACTGGGCGGTGGTTTGGGCGTGGTTAAATTTTTGGCGAAGCACGGAGCAAAAAAAATTATTATTACTGATATAAAAACTGAAAAACAGTTAAAAAAAACTGTAGAAAAATTGAAAGGTTTTAATAATATTGAATTAGTATTAGGTTATCATCGAATTGAAGATTTTACTAAAGTGGATATGGTTATAAAAAACCCTGGAATTTCTTGGGATAATAAATATATTAAACAAGCTTTGAATAAAAAAATTCCTGTTGAAATGGATTCAAGTTTGTTTTTTAAACTTTGCAAAAATAAAATTATTGGCGTAACGGGAACAAAAGGGAAAACTACAATATCTTCAATGACTTTTGATATTTTAAAATATGCCAAAAAAAATCCTGTAATGGTTGGAGTAGGGCAAGCATCGGTTTTAGATAAATTGGAAGTACTAAAAAAGAATTCTTTGGTTGTTTTTGAATTGTCTAGCTGGCGATTATCGGCATTAGGTCGAGCCAAGTTAAGTCCATCCGTTGCTGTTTTTAAAAATATTTTGCCGGACCATTTAAATTATTATAAAGGAATGAAAGAGTATTTTAACGACAAAAAGAATATTTTTCAATATCAAAAGCCATCAGATTGGTTGATTGTTAATAGTGATGATGAAAAATTAAAAGAAATGTTGTTGACTGTTAAATCGCAGATTGTAGAATTTTCTCTTAAAGAACAACGACATGGAAGGTCTGTTTTCTGTAAAGATGGAGCTATTTATATAAATGATGGTATTGATGTTAGAAAATTGGTAACTACAGATGAGCTTAAATTGTATTCCAATCATAGCATTGCTAATGTTTTGGCATCAATTGGCGTCGCTTTTGTTTGCGGTTTGAAGCTGGATGAAATAAAGAAAGCTGTAACAAAAATTAATTTGATAGCACATCGAATGGAATTTGTAGATAAGATAAATGACATTAAATACTATAATGATAGCGCAGCGACTATTCCACAAGCGTCTATTGCAGCGATTGAATCTTTCAATAAGCCTGTAATTTTAATTGCCGGTGGGTCAGATAAGAATCTTGATTTTTCTGAATTAGGAAGAGTCATTGCTAAGAAAGTAAAAGGGGTTGTTTTTTTGAAAGGAGAGGCCACTGAAAAATTGATTAAAGAAATTAAGAAAAATATGCCCGAAAGAGAACATACAAAGTTTGAAATAAAAGACTCTATGCGAAAGGCAGTAGAAGAAGCAACTCGTTGTGCAGAAGCTGGTGATATTATTCTTCTTTCTCCAGGCTCGGCAAGTTTTGGTGTCTTTGCTAATGAATTTGACCGAGGCGATAGATTTAAAAATGCAGTTAAAAACTTTAAATAAATTTTTTGTTGACATAATCAAACAAAATAAATATCTTTGAAAAAAATAAAAAAGGGGATAGCGAATTGAATATTCGTTATCCCTCTTTTGGTTGAGACCCGCTTTATCTTATTGTTGGCGGGATTTTTTTATTGAAGTTGCCAACTACCGTTAGCATCTCTGCAGGCGGTAGTGTATGTCTTCTCTCGCCGACCATCGATGATGGCGACGATTTCTGCTTTTCGACATACTTTTTCGGGTTGCCGATATCGCTGTTGCTGATATTGGCGACGCTGATATTGTTGCCGTCGATATTGGCGACGATGAGGTTGAGTTCTCTGGGGCGGTTGATGATAAGATCGCTCCGGAGTTACCCAATACTCATTATGAGTATCAGGGTTGACCCAAGCTTGGGTCAATCCTGATGCTCCTGTTTCATAGACATTGTTTAATTGTCGTCGGTCGAATTTGTCCATTTCGTTGCCGACGATATAGCCGAGCATAGTGCCGACGGCTATTCCAATGAGAGTGGCTTCGGTGTTATGACCGATCATCTGTCCGATGAGAGCCCCTCCCACAGCTCCGCCTGCAGTGGTCATTGTTGTTGACAGCCGTTGCATATCTGCACAGGCTGAAATGAAAAAGATACAGATTGCTATTGCCATAACACAAAAAAGTTTGCTTTTCATTTCCTTTACCTCCATTTTTTTGGCAAGCGAATTAGTTCGCCTGTCTTTTTTAAATATACTTTGAATCTAACTAATAAATAACTAAAAAGTTATCATATGAGTATAATAGATAAAGCTTAAAAAGTCAATAATTTTAGTAGCAATAAATTTTGGTAACGTACCATGGTACGTTACTTGGTACGTTACTAAAAATTGAAAAAGCTTACGGAAAGTTGTGAAAATAAGAAGCGGATAAAAAATGGTTGTTAAAAAAAATAGGAAAGGATTGATAAATATGTATATAGCGCATATGTTGAAGTTAAGGTCAGCTAAGGGTGCTATTTTTTAGCACCTATTTTTTAAAAAATAGAATAATACTGAAAATTATCAATCGTTAGTAAAAAATGTGATAAAGTAAAAAACGGAAACAATTAATAAAAAAACAAAGACCACTGGCACAACACTTTCTATACAAGTAACTTCATTTTATGATATAATTTAAAATAAAACGAAAGAGGAAAAGTTAATTAACTTTAAAATTAAAACAATGAGAAACTCAAAGAAAAAGCATAAAATATGGCATACAACTGGACGGAAAGCTGTCTTATATAGAAGATTTGTCCATCTATAGGTGAGTTAAATATCTTTGATAAAAAAACCAATTTAGACAAAGGTAAAAAAATAAAAACACAAACCATAAAACATTAAATTTTTAAGGTAATCATTTTCCCACGGCCGTGGGAAAATGATTACCTATGAATTGTTGGATGATGAAAAAAATAATAACAAAAAATGCGGAAGAGACTAAGAAATTGGGAATGGGAATTGCCGATAAATTTCAGGGTGGAGAAATTATTTGTTTGGAAGGTGATTTGGGTGCGGGAAAAACAACTTTTTCTCAAGGACTTTTGCAAGGATTGGGAGCAGAGGGTCCTTATACCAGCCCGACTTTTGTAGTGATGAAGGAATATAAAACCAAAAGTAGAAATATTTATCATATTGATGCTTACAGAATTAATAAAGAAGATGTTTTGGAACTAGGTTGGGAAGAATTGGTTGCGGATAAAAGTAATGTTATAATATTGGAGTGGCCGGAAAAAATAAAAAAAATAATTCCCGAAAATTCCCTATGGATAAAATTCCGGCATTTAGATAAAAACAAGAGAGAAATAATTTATAGACCTTTTGTAAATAAGATTTCAAAGAAAATTTAAGATATTTTTTTTAAAACGCAGTTAAGAAAACTTTTGCAATACTTTAGTATCGGGAAAGTTTATGAAACAAGTTTTGGGAAAAATAGATAAATTTTGGTGAAAAAATTAGTTTGAAAAAGGTCTAATAATAAATAATATAAAATTATGAATAAAAAAAATTTAGTATTTTTGGACACGGAGACAACGGGAAATGATTTAGAAAAAGACCGCTTATGTCAAGTGTGTTATAAGATTGGCGATAAAATTGTAACGAAAAATTTCAAGCCAGAAATTCCAATATCAATCAAAGCGATGAGTATAACACATATTACCAATAAAATGGTAGAGAATGAAGAGAAATTTGCGAATAGTCAAACCAAAAAAGATTTGGAAAAAACATTGGCGAATAATATCTTGGTGGCACACAATGCTAAATTTGATATCGCAATGCTTAGTTCGGATGGGGTGGCGGTGGAGCGAAATATTTGTACTTTGCGATTGGCGCGCTATTTGGATGAGCAACAAGAAATTCCGGAATATAATTTGCAATTTTTGCGATATTATTACGGAATAGAAATTGATGTCAATCCGCACAGCGCAGAAGGTGATGTTTTAGTATTAGAGGCTATTTTTAAACATCTTTATGTTCAAGCAAAAGAGAAATTTGAGACTGAAGATGAAAATGAAATTATTGAAAAAATGATTAAAATTTCCGCGAACCCGTCATTGATTAGGCGATTTACTTTTGGCAAACATCAAGGTCGATTATTGACGGATGTCGTGGCGGAAGACCGAGGTTATCTCGAATGGCTTTTGGCTCAAAAAGAAAAGGATGAAGACGAGGATTGGATTTACAGTTTGAGATATTATTTGGGATAAGGTATATTCATAAAACCATTTAAAAAAGTTTCAAAGAATGATATTTTGATAATTGAATATAAAGGGGGTATCTTTAGATGAAATGATATAGGTTGAAATTCCTGTTCCGGAAGGTTCTGTGATTTTAATAACAGCTTTTGAGAAGTTTTTATGGGAAAATAATTTATCGAAAGAAATAAATTTAGAATTAAAAAAGTAAATCTTAATAAACTTCAAATTGTTAAAAAGCAATCAAAATATTATCTAGAAGATTTGTGGAAAAATTTAGTTTGGAAAATTCGGTGTATAGACGGTATTAATGTTTTGAGTTATGTGGGTTTAACAGAGTTTAACGTTATGGATAATAAAAAGAAATTAAATGTGCCTCTTGCCGAGCGGATGCGACCAAATTCGTTGAAAGAATTTTTTGGACAAGAGGAACTGATTAGTGAAAATTCTTATTTGAAAAAAGTTATTGATACTGATAGCGTTTCTTCAATGATTTTTTGGGGACCGCCCGGATCGGGAAAAACAACGCTGGCTTCAATAATTGCCAAGGAAACCAAGGCTGATTTTGTTGGAATAAGTGCTGTTAATAGTGGTGTTAAAAAATTGAAAGAAGTTGTTGAAATGGCAAAGGAAAACAAAAAAGAAAGACGACAAACAATTTTGTTCATAGATGAAATTCATCGCTGGAATAAAGCTCAGCAAGATAGATTGTTGCCATATATTGAAAATGGGACACTAGTCCTAATCGGAGCGACAACGGAAAATCCCAGCTTTGAAGTAAATTCCGCCCTCCTGTCAAGAACGCGAGTTTTTGTTTTACATAAATTAAAAAAAGAAGATATTGAGAAGATAATAAAAAGAGCTTTGAATAGTAGAGAGAAAGGACTTGATAAAAATCAAATTAAAATAGATGATAAAACAATAAAAATTTTAGCGGAGATTTCCAATGGTGATGCTCGGATGGCGCTTAATGTTTTGGAAGCTTGCGCTAAGCAGGATAAAGTTATTGATGTTGATTTGATAAAAAAAGTTTTGCAAAAAAGTACTTTGGTTTACGATAAAAATGGCGATGAACATTATAATATTATTTCAGCTTTGCATAAGTCTATGCGTGGAGGTGATGCAGATGCTTCTGTGTATTGGTTGGCAAGAATGTTGGAAGGTGGAGAGGATCCGATCTATATTGCCAGAAGACTTGTTCGGTTTGCTTCGGAAGATATTGGTTTGGCAAACAATACGGCATTACTTTTGGCTAACGCGACTTTTGACGCTTGTCAAAAATTAGGGATACCTGAATGCAATGTACATTTGTCGCAGTGTGTAATTTACCTGGCTAAATCAACTAAAAGTATTGTTGCTTATAAGGCATATAATAGGGCGGTAGAAGATGTGAAAAAATTTGGAAATTTGTCGGTGCCTTTACATATCAGAAATGCGTCAACATCTTTGATGAAAGAATTGAATTATGGAAAGGGATATAAATACACTCCAGAGGAAGATAGTATCGCTCAAGAATATTTGCCGGAAAAACTAAAAGGCAAGAAATATGTCTAGATATGCTATTTGGTCGGTTGTGTTATTTTCAATAAATGATAAAATTTAAGGGTAGGATGTTCTATATCTAGAAATAATATAATCGACACAATTAAGTGTATATTTAAATGGATATTTAAATATACACTTAAATCTAATCAGGAATAAAAATATGAAAATAGAAAAAATCAGAAAAGATTTTCCAATACTTAATGCAAGAGAAGGCGGAGAACCGATAATCTATTTCGATAATGCTTGTCAATCCTTACGACCTCAGTCTGTTATTGAAGCGATGGATGATTATTATCGAAAATATTCAGCTTGCGAAGGGCGAAGTATCCATAAATTTGGAGAAAAAGTAACGAGAAAATGTGAAGAGTCAAGAAAAATTATAGCTAAATTTATTGGTGCCAAAAAAGAGGAGGAAATTATTTTTACTCGCAACACTACTGAAGGAATAAATTTAGTGGCAAAATCTTTAAAATTGCAAAAAGGAGATGTGATAATATTATCAGACAAAGAGCATAATTCAAATCTTATTCCTTGGCAAATTAAGTCCAAAGAGGAAAATATTTCTTTGGTTATTTCGCCATCGCGGGAGGACAATACTTTTGATTTGGAAAAATTTAAATTATTGATGAATGAAAAAGTTAAATTGGTAAGTGTCGTGCATACCTCCAATTTAGATGGAGTTTCTAATCCCATTAAGGAAATAATTGAGATTGCACATAACTATGGAGCTAAAGTTTTGGTGGATGGAGCACAATCCGCTTCGCATCAAAAAATAAATGTTGCCAAATTGGATGTTGATTTTATGGCATTTTCCGGACATAAAATGTTGGGACCGTCGGGAACGGGATTTTTGTATGGAAAATACGATTTGCTAAAAAAGTTAAATCCGTTTATAGTTGGAGGAGATACGGTGGAATATTCAACCTATGACAAGCATCAATTACTGTTACCACCGAAAAAATTTGAAGCCGGTTTACAGGATTATGCGGGAATTATCGGTTTAGCGGAAGCGGTAAAATATTTACAGAAAATCGGTTTTAAAAAAATTGCCAAACAAGAAGCTGTTTTAAATAAATTTATTACGAAGGAAATAATAAATTTGCCGGGATTGAAAATTATCGGACCACAAGATTATAATAAACGGGGCGGGATAGTTTCTTTTTTTGTCGAAGAATTGGACACTCATCAAATTGCGGTGATGCTAGATTCCACTAATAATATAATGGTTCGTTCGGGACAATTCTGTGTACATTCTTGGTTCGCCAATCGTCAAATTAAAAATGCTGTGAGAGTTTCGTTAGCCTTTTACAACACTTTAGAAGAAGCTCAAATTTTTGTTGAAAATTTAAAAAAAATAATTAAATTAAATTAAGAATATTTTTTTGCGAATTTTTTTGTAGGAAGATATTTTATTTTTGTATTATGTTTTGTGTTATTGCGTTAATCATATTTTCTATTTTAGGAATTTTTAGTGCTACTCATCGTCAGCTAGCTAAAGAGGCCTTTGATTGTGTTTTTAGGCGGATAACTTTACGACCGTGCAATACTGGTTTTGATAAAAAAATAAAAGGAAAAATTATTGGAAAACTTTTGAACAAATCTCCTAAGATTGCCAGTTTCATAAATCGTTTTTGGGAAATTATATCTTGGATTTTGGTGGTTATCTTTTTTACTTCTCTATTTTTCAGCGCCAGAAGTGCCTATTATTTAATAAAATACAAAACTTGTGACCCATCTGAGCCTCAAAATTGTATTTTTACTCCAAACGGAGTTGATACTCCTCATAATGTTGATGATAAGTGCGAAGACGATAGTCATTAAAATTTGCCAAAAATTAAGTTTTGTGGTAAGTTCTAAGTAAGGTTTAATAAGTTTATAAATGTGCACATTGGTTTTTGCAAAAAATTCTTGAGAATTTTGGTCGGAGCGAATGTGTGGCATAAAGAATATGGCGTTGACAACAAAGCAAAAAATAAGGGTGACAAAAAATGTTAAAAGGCATAATAACGATACGGGTTCTTCGGAATACCAAATTGCCCTGTTTACGGAAAAGATAAAAAAATTGACTAGTCATCTAAAAAAGAATGCAAAAGATTTTCATTCTAGAAGAGGATTATTGAAAATGGTTTCTAAAAGAAAAAAATTGATGGAGTATCTAAAAAGGACTGATGAGAAAAAATATAAGACAGTTATAAAAAAACTTAAATTAAAGGGATAGAAGTATTAAAACGAATGTCTTAAAGTACATTCGTTTTAATTTAAAAATATGGCAAAAAATAAAGAACAAAGGATTGGCGTTTTAGTGGATGTACAAAATCTATATTATACAGCTAAAGTTTTATACAAGAAAAAGGTTAATTTTAAAAATATTTTGACCGAAGCGATTTCCGGAAGAAAATTTATTCGAGCAATTGCTTATGGTGTAAAAACAGAAGGGGGATTGGAAGAAAAATTTTTTGATGTTTTAGGAAAGCAAGGTTTTGAAGTTAAAACTAAAGATTTACAAATTTTTGCCGGTGGGGCAAAGAAAGCGGATTGGGATGTGGGCATTGCGATAGATGCTGTTAAAATGTCAAAGAGTTTAGATGTAATTGTTTTAGTTTCCGGAGACGGGGATTATATACCAATGATTGATTTTGTCCAAAATACTACAGGTTGTCGAATAGAAGTAATTGCCTTTCAACGATCAACTAGTGCAAAATTAATTGAATCTGCGGATGAGTTCACAGATTTGTCAGAAAATACAAGAAAGTTTTTGATGTAGTCTATGATAAACAAAACAAAAATCAGAAATGAAGAAGAAATACTTGTTTGGTAAATAAATATAAAACCGCTTTAACAAAGCGGTTTTTTCTTTTGTGCCTTGGGAGAGACTCGAACTCTCAAGGGCAAGCCCACTAGTTCCTAAGACTAGCGTGTATACCAATTCCACCACCAAGGCGATAAATTAAAACAAACTAATACTATAACACTTTCTTGAAAAAATCAATAAGTTGTATTCTAACTTCAACAATTAATTGCAATACTCTGAATAGTTTTTAGTTTTAGATAGTTATATACTATTGAATAATAGATATAATTCTTTGAACTTCACTTTTTAAAGCATCGCTATCTTCATATTCGCCATGATGACGAGTAGTTTTTCCATAAGTTTCCCTTTTTTGATCAAGGTGAATATTTATTAAAAGATTAAAATCTTTCACGCGTGCATAAATATGAAAGCGAGGATAGCCAGCTTGAGCGAGTGGACGGATAAAACTCATTTCATCTCCAGCATGGCGTTGAAAAATATAACCAGCGCTTTGTAATAAGCTAATAGGATTTTCTTTAATGTGTTCTATTTTAATTTGCATAGAGGTTTCTGTTTGATATTTATAATTTATTGTTAATTTAATGTTAGCTTAGCATTGACGAGTTATTTTATCAATAAGATAGAATTTGTGAAGATAATATGGAACTAAATATAATAATAAAAAATGTGCAAGAAAAGACTGGAAAACAATTTTTGAACAAATCAAACATTGACCCATTGATAATAAAAGTATTATGAAGAAATTTTTAAGCTACTTTGCGAGGACAGTCCTCGCAAAGTAGCTTAAAAATGTCATAATTAAATCAAATCAAATCAAATTAAAGAAAAAAAGTAAGAAATCTTAATAACTGAAATCTATTAAATTATTTATTACTTAATTTATTACTTACCTAGTTTAATATTTTTTTGAAGTGTTGCAATTAATTGTTGAGGTTAGGGAAAGATGGGTTGACGATTTAGCAGATATGTGATATTTTTAAGTGGAAATATTAGATTGTTTATTCAAGAATAATATCTTAAATAATTTGATTTATTTTCATTTTAATAATACCATTTTAAATTAAAAAATTATCGCTTGAAAAGGACTACCTGAACAAGCCAGAGTCCTTTTTTGTTTGGTATAGATGATTAAAAGAATATTACAAGACAAGTTTATTAAAGACAATGCCATCCTTTTTGTCGGTTCAATGGTTGTGGCAGTTTTAAATTATCTGTATCATCCTATTTTAAGTAGGATGATGACTGTGGATGATTTTGGAGAAGTGCAAGCTTTGATTGCTATTTTTCTGCAAATAAGTGTTATTTTGGGAATTTTTGGAAATATTGTTGTTAATCTTACTGCCAATAATAACAATAAATCTAAAAATTTAGCAATCATTAATCAGCTTTATAAAATTGCTTTAATTGGTAGTTTTATTATAACATCAGGAATTATCATCCTCACTCCTTTTTTAAAACATTTTCTAAACTTTCATTCTATTTTTTCCTTTTGGGTGTTAGCTATTTCTTTACCTCTTAGTATTTCCTTAACTTTTCGTAAGTTTTTCTTGCAAGGAAAAAAAGAATTTACCAAAGTCTCTGCTATTAGTATTTTTTATGCCGGTGGACGACTGGTAATTGCTATTTTTCTTGTTTGGTTAGGTTGGGCAACTTTTGGAGCAATTAGTGCTATTACCTTAGCAACACTTTTTTCGTTATTTTATACTTATAAAATTACTCGCAAAAAACTAAAATTATCATTAAAACAACCGGTTGTTTTCAATAAAGCTCTTAAAGAAGAATTTAAATACGGTGGTTTAATTTTAGCAACAACAGGCTTTATTACTTTTCTCTATACTGCTGATATGGTTTTTGTAAAACATTATTTCCCACCGGACTTGGCGGGATTTTATGGGGGAATTACCACTATTGCTCGCATCGTTTTCTTTATAACTGGTTCAGTAGTGGCTGTTTTGATTGCTTCAGTAAAGATTAAGGAAAGTTTCAGGAAAAATGCCAAAATATTATTAAAAGGATTGATTATAATAACCTTGATTGGCGCTACTGCTACTGGTGTTTTTGTTTTATTCCCAGCTTTGGTTATTAAGTTGATGATTGGTAGTCGCTATGTGGAATATGCTTATCTTTTGCCAAAAATGGCAATGTTATTATTTCTAGTTAGTTTAACGAACTTGTTGATGATGTTTTTCTTAGCTTTGCGAAAATATTTTGTAATTTGGATTTCCATATTCGGAGTAACTATTATTACTATGATGTCCATATTAAATCACACTGCTCTTATGAATATAGTAAATAATTTTTTAATTGGAGCAAGTATAACAATTGCCTTATTGGTATATCAATTTATAAAATTTAATAAATCTAAAAATTTATAAATTTTTAATTTAAATTTAAAATATGAAAAAAATTTCAATCATTATTCCATCATATAACGAAGAAAAAAATATCCCTCTGATTTATACGGCTATTTGCGTTGAGTGGAAAAAAAGTTTAGTGGATAAATATGATTTTGAAATTATTTTTGTAGATGATGGCAGTCAAGATAATTCAGTCCAAGAGATTGAAAAATTGGTAGAAAAAGATGAGAGGGTGAAACTGTTGGAATTTTCCCGAAATTTTGGTAAGGAAATAGCCACAACTGCCGGAATAAATCATTGTCAGGGCGACGCCTGCATTATGATGGATGCTGATTTACAACATCCTGTAAATCTTTTGCCAGAGTTCATTCATCGTTGGGAAAAAGAAAAAGTGGAAGTTTTAATTGGTGTGCGGAAAAATAGTAAAAGCGATAGTTTTATTAAAAGATTTGGTGGAAGAATTTTTTATAAGATAATGAGAATGATTTCCGAAGTGCCGATTGTGCCACAGGCAACAGATTATCGTTTACTGGATAGAGAAGTGATCGATGCTTTTAATAAAATGACGGAAAGAAATAGGATTACACGAGGTTTGATTGATTGGCTTGGTTTTAAAAGAAGATTATTATACTTTGAAGCGGATGAGCGGGCGGAAGGCGAAGCTAGTTACAGCACTTTCAAGCTCTTCAAGTTGGCAATCACCAGTATGATTTCTTTGAGTTTATTTCCTTTAAGGGTCGCCAGTTATTTGGGATTGGGAATTATTTTTGTATCGGGAATTTTAGGAATAATTATGTTTTTAGATAGATATTTTTTTGATTGGAATTTTTAATTTTTCCGGCACGGCAATTTTAGCGGATATTATTTTATTTTTAATAGTGTGTACGTAGTC
>LSNR01000010.1 GCA_003056165.1 Parcubacteria group bacterium M6-OD1-3
CCGACCACGCACAATATTTTTCCTACTTATTGCTAATTTAATGTTTAAAGTAACAGCAGGTCAACAATTTAATGCCCCAACAACATTAAATGATGTTGGTTTTGTAGGTAGTAGTCTACTATTTACACTTCCAATAGTTTTTCTTTGGATGGGGCTTATTGCCTCTCAAAAATTCGGTGGAGCAGCTTCCGGAAGTGCAATGGCTTTTGCGAAAAATACAGGGAGCTGGGTAAAAAAACATGGAAGCAAAATGGCTTATCGTGGTGTTGATACTGTAAGCGGGCATAGAATTTCTGGAGGAATAGGCGCTATTAAGCGTGGTTGGGATAGAATGGATGAAAATTACAAATCAAAATCGTCCGCTAAAGCTTCTAAATATGCGGAAAAAATAGGAGTTACTGGAGCAGAAGAGCAGAATATGATAAATCAAGCAGGAGAATATAAAAAGCGTGGATTAGGAGAAGATGTTTTGAAAAATCTAGCTATTAACGGTGATGCTGCTGCAGCGCACTTATTAGCAGAAAACAAACAGATGGATCGAAAAACTTATACAGAGTTTATGAGTAAAAATAAGAATGAGAAATTAAGAGATAAAGTTAATGGCAAAGTTAAACAAACAAGGATGGACCTGGTCGCCATAAATAAATCTAATAATTCAAAAGAAATTGCAAAAATAGTAGCAATAAAGGGGTGGACGGCAGATAGAGCAAAGAGACATATAATATCTCAAGAGATGAATAGTCTTAATGCCGAACAATATGCTCAACAAAATTGGAAGGCGATAGGAGAAGAATATGAGAAGACAATAGCTAGTCCAGTCGCGACTTCTGTGGAAAAAAGAGAAGCTGCTGCAGTAGCAGTTGGAGTAAGACGCACATTTAAAAATATGGCAAGTTCTGGACAAGCTTCAGTAGGAAAAAATATGAATTCAAATAATGTTGCTAAATTAAATAAAACATTTGGAGTTAGCGTTTAAAAAAATGAAATTTTCTGAATTAGACAAAAAAACACAATTAACAATGAGTACAAATCCTCATTGTGTTTATGTTACCTCAAATCCCGATGATGAAACTTACGAGCAGGTAGTGAAAAGACAAGAAAAATTTTTGCAGTTGCCGGAAAAAATTCAAGATATTTTGTTATCAAAAGAAGTTGCCAAAAAAATTCAGAGAATTGGGCAACAATATCATTTGTCGCTTTTTCAAATGGCATCAATCGCTAGGTTAATAAGAGGCTATTATTTTGGAGAAATTAAAAAAAATGATTTTGCTAAAATATTAGTGCAAGAGATGAAAATTGATTTGCAACGAGTAGAAGAAATTTCTAAATATATCATTGCATCAATTATAGAAACAGACATCACTACAATAAAAACTAACCCAAAAATTAAATTATCAATCCAGCAAGCTTTGGAAAAATATCCAAAAATTAGAAAACAGCTTGTGTCTGTTCAGTCAATGGAAATTATAGGACAGCAGTATCCTGTTAAAGGGACAATTGGAAATTGGATTAAAGATTATTATAATGTGGTTGGAGCAGGAAACTATGATATAATGAAAAGGAGTGGTTATTTATACAACAGTAAAAATACTAAAGCGTTAAATGTTGAAGAAAAACAAAAACTAGCTTTTTTATTGAAAGCACTGGAGAAAAATTCCATAGTGGAAGTTGATGTTAATAAGAATGAAATTATATTTAAAATAAAGAAGAATTTATCTTTTAGGAATAGAATTGGAACGGATAATGAAATAGATGATTTGCAATCTGGACAAGCTTCTAATAGCCAAAATAATTTTGAAAAACCAGAAAAGAAAGGTGAAAAAAGGCAAGTGGAAAATTATTTTAAGCAAGTGGAAAATATTCAATTTAAAAAAACAAAAAATGATTTGCTGGAAAAAAATAAAACAACGGAAACAAAGGTGAAACATATTCAAGGAAATAATTGGAATTTAAAAAGTAATCAATTTCAAAAAAATACAGAAAAATCAGAAAAAAAAAGAAGTGTTATTAAAAAAATATTTAAGAAACACAATAAACAAAGCATAGGTAAGGGAGAATTTTTAGAGAGAAAAAAGATTGTAGATAAGTCTAATAACTTATATTCCAAAAAAAATACTGATAGTAAAATAAAATTTTCTTCCCCACAACAATTTCCGGTTGAAAAGGTTAGAGGTTTTAGACCTAAAAACAAATATTTACCAAAATTTAATGAAACAAAAATTTCTGAGAAAAAAAATACGCAAACAGAGGATGATTTTTTTGGTAAAATAAGTCCGATAGATGATTAGTTTTAAAAATAACAATAAGTATCTATATTATGCATTATAATGTCCCACAATTTATTGATATAGAGGATAGAATAGTTGGCCCGCTGACAGCGAAGCAACTTTTGTGGATGTTTGCAATGGGCGGAGTTTTGTTAATTTTATGGGCAACAATTGATAATAAAATAAATTTTTTTATAGTAGGTATCCCTGTTAGTTTGGCTTTTGTAGCATTGGCTTTTTATCGCCCCTACGGACAACCTCTCAGCAAATTTATAGCTTCTGCTTTTTTGTTTACGGTTAAGCCAAAAGTTTATTTTTGGAGAAGAGAAAATATGCTGGAGCGAAAAACAAAAATAAAATCAATTAAAAATGCAGATTTTGTACAAGAAAAAAAGAAAATAAAACAAGATGAATTACATAAATTGTCGGAAATTTTAGATAGTGAGAAATTGTGAGTTAATAATTAAGAATGAAGAATAAATTTAAGATTTATGATTTGAACTATCTATTTGAAATAAATCTTGTTCAGGTGGATATTTTTCTTGAAGGATGTAAGATACACGATATTTTTAATCGATAATAAAAAATGTAAGCAATATCCTAAAGGATAATAATTTAGAACTATTAAAATTTAAATACTGAATATTAACTATTATTTATAATAACCGATTGCAGGTGAATCAACTGACCAATAAATAAGTTTATCAGTTAATTGAATATTATTATGGAATTATTTCATTCAAAAAATAAACAAAATAAACAAAACTCTGGATTGAGTTCGCAGAAATATATAGATGTGGAAGAAATAAAAAACGATATTGTTGTTTTAAAAAACAAATCATTGCGTTCAGTTTTATTGGCTTCATCTATAAATTTTGATTTAAAATCATCTGAGGAACAGGAAGCTATTATCGCTGGTTACCAGAATTTTTTAAATTCTTTAGATTTTCCAATTCAGGTAATGATTAGTTCAAAGAAGCTGGATATTGATCCATATTTAAGCTTATTAAATGATCAAAAGAAAAAACAAACAGAAGAATTAATGCGATTACAGATTTCGGAGTATTCAAATTTTGTTAAAAGTTTAACAGAGGTTTCTCAAATAATGTCAAAGCGTTTTTATGTGGTTGTTCCGTTTTATCCAATAGAAAGTCAGGAAGGTGGTTTTTTTAGTAAAATAATGGATACGTTTAATCCGAAACAGAAAATAACCGAAAATATTGAAATGTTTGAAACCTATAAGAATCAATTATGGCAAAGAGTTGATCAAATTTCTGCTGGATTAAATTCCTTAGGAATTAAAACAACAACTCTCAAGACAGAAGAATTGGTTGAACTATTATATTCCTCCTATAATCCATCAGTTTATTCAACGAGTGTAATTAAAGATTTGGATTCAGTTGAGTTGGGTTAATATAATTTTAAGATAGCGAAAATAAAAATGAATTTTTTAAATAAAATCAAAAGAAACAATAAGCAAATTGATCCATTATTTGCGAGGGAAGATGAATATAGAAAGGGTTTGGCAGTAGTTAAAGATTTAATTGCCCCAGCAGCTTTTAAAGTTAATCATAGTCATTTAGAAATTGGTGAAACTTATGCCAAAACAATTTTCATAATGGCTTTCCCTCGTTTTTTAAGTGTTAATTGGTTCTCGCCGATTATCAACGTTGATTTCCCTATAAATATTTCTATTTTTATTCACCCAATTGAAACAAAGAAAATTCTTAAGGGATTGTTAAAAACAACTACCCAAATTCAGTCTAGAATAAATTTGGAAGCGCAAAGCGGTAAAGTTCGAAATCCGATGTTGGAGTCAGCAATGCAAAACACGGAGGATCTAAGAACACGGTTGCAAGAAGGGACTGAAAGATTTTTTCGTGTGGGTATTTATATTACCATTTTTGGAGAAGATGTTAAGAGTTTAAATAAAACACATCATGCCATAGAATCTATATTAGAAGCTCAAACAGTTTATTCTAAGCCAGCAAGTTTTAGGATGGAGCAAGGATTTGCTTCAACTATACCATTGGGTGAAGATAAATTGGATGTTGCAAACAATCTTAACACCTCTCCACTGTCAACGATTTTTCCTTTTGTTTCAGCAGAGCTTTCTTCTAATAGCGGTATTCTGTATGGAATTAATAGACACAATAATAGCTTAATATTATTTGATCGTTTTGAGATGGAAAATGCCAATATGGTTGTTTTCGCGAAATCTGGAGCCGGAAAAAGCTATGCCGTTAAACTTGAAATTTTGCGTTCGCTGATGATGGGAACATCAGTAATTATTGTTGATCCAGAAAACGAATATAAACATTTGGCCAATACGGTGGGTGGAAGTTTTATTAAAATATCCCTTAGTTCTAAATATCATTTAAATCCATTTGATTTACCGAGAGTTGGAGATGATGAAGAATCAGCAGATATTATGCGTAACAATATTTCAAATTTGGTCGGACTTTTACGAATTATGTTGGGCAATTTAACACCGGAAGAAAATTCTATATTGGACGGAGCTATTAGAGAAACTTATGCTGTTAGGGATATTACGGAACAAACTGATTTCGGAATATTGACACCAGGACAATTTCCAACGATGTCTGATCTATATGATGTTTTAAGAAATATGGATGGGGCTAAGTCGTTGGCGGTTAGGTTAGAGAGATATACTGAAGGAATTTTTTCCGGATTTTTAAATAAACATACTAATATAAAAATGGATAATTCTTTAATAGTATTCAATATTAGAGATTTAGAAGATGAATTACGACCAATTGCGATGTATGTCGTATTGCAATTTATCTGGGATAATATGCGAACAGAAAGAAAAAAGAGGTTAGTTGTGGTGGATGAGGCTTGGGTTATGATGCAACATGAAGATGCTGCCTCCTTCTTATTTGGAATTGCAAAGCGATGTCGAAAATATTATACTGGACTAACAACAATTACTCAGGATGTTAATGATTTTATGAGTTCTCGTTATGGAAAAGCTATTGTGACGAATGCTTCTTGTCAATTTTTACTTAAGCAATCAACAGCAGCAATTGATGTGGTTCAAGAAACTTTCTTTTTGACTGATCAAGAAAAATTTTTATTGTTGGAAAGTAATGTCGGGGAGGGAATATTTTTTGCCGGTAATAAGCACGCGGCGATAAAAGTAGTAGCGTCATATAGCGAAGATCAAATTATTACTTCTGACCCACGACAGTTATTGGAAATTGAGGAGGCGAAAAAAGAATTGGAGGAGTAAAAAATAATTTCAAAAATTTTATGACTGAATTGGATAATAAATTTAGATTGGATGAGGCAAGAAGAAAAGCATTGCGGGCCAGAATGCAAAAGGCAGATAGAAATAGTAGTAAAAAAAGTTTGTATGGTGGAGCTAGCGAAGGAAAGGAAACAAAGAATAGAAATGGAGGACTAAAGGGGTTAAAAAATCCACTAGCTGTTGCTAAAAAAGCTAAAGATATTGCAACCGCTCCAATAAAAATACAATCATCTGATATCCCGATTTACGGCGTAGCATTTATGTTAGCAGGTTTAAAGGATTTATTGGATCTATCTTTTATTGGTTCATTACCAGTAATTGGAACAGCAATAACATTTTGTATCTCTATTGCGATTGGTTTTATTTTATTGTTTGATGGTGTGTCCGGTTTTCAAAGAAAAATAGCACGACGATTAACTAGGCGGTATTTGGTTTTAATAGTCGGAACAATGATAGAAGGATTTTTATTTGGTTTAAACTTTTTTCCGTTTGAAATGTTTACGGTAGTGATAATTTATTGGATGAGTTTGGTGGATAGAAAAAAATAATTTTTTATTATAATGTCTATACATATGAAAATAATTACAAAAGATAACTTTTTTAATATTCAAACAATCACAACAAGTGGAATCATATTAATATGTATATTTCTTTTTGCTGTTTTTCCTACCCAAGGAATATTTCAAGAAATAATAATAAGTTTAATTTTCCTTTTGATAATTCCAATTATCTATATTAAACTAATATTGAAAAAATCTTTAGCTGATTTTGGCGTTAAACCATTTACATATAGAAAATGGAAGGAAAATTGGTTTATGATAACGATTCTATTTGCTGTGATGATTTTAATATTTTATTTTATTGCACAATATGCTGATTTCTCAAATGAACATTTTGCAAAAAAAATTATCAGTGGAAAGGATTTTTGGTATTGGTTATTCTATGAACTGGTTGTAGTTAATTTTTTTATTATTCTATATGAATTTTTTTTTCGGGGTTTTATAATGTTTTATTTTTTAAAAGGATTTCATTTTTATTCAATTTTTATTCAATTTTTATTATTTTTATTATTTTTAGATTTGACAAACTTTTTAAATCTGGACGCTATCGGTTATATAGTAGTGACTTTACCAGCTGGTATAATCGCTTATAAAAGTAAATCTTTGGCATATTCGTATTTATTTAGTATAATAAGCATAATAATAGGAGATGTTATCTTTATTAAACTATTGAGTTAAAAAATATCTTATTAAAATATTTAATAAAAATAAAATGAAAAAAACTATTAAAAAAACTTTTCTAGTAACAATAATTCTTCTGGAAATTTTAGCGCTTAATATTTATCCAGTGCAAGCCTTCAGTCTTTTGGGTGGGCTATTGGGTATGCCAGGAGGAGTTTCTCCTAATGCTAATGGAATGTTGAAGCAAGTCGAAGAAAGATATCATTTAAATAAAAAGTCTATTCAGGATATTGGTGAAACATTTAATGTGGCTAGTCAGAAAAGTAAAGCTCCAGAAGTTGACTTATTTTTTAATCCAACCAGTCCTAAATTTGGTGAAAAAATGACAGCGACGGCATTGCCAAAATTTTTTCAAAATGAAAATAAAAAATTATATTTTACATGGTATTTAAAACATACTGATGGTAAAAATAAAGATCTCAATGAAGATGGAAAAATAAATCAAGAGGATTGGAAAATTGAGGCAATGAGAATTATTGCACAAAATGGATTTATTAGAGAGAAAGCTAATTACGAAAGTGATGATGATAATGATGGCTATGATGCACAAATGGGAAAGGGAAATAATATTCAGCAAAAAAACAGATGTTATGTTCATGATTTTAAGAGTGGAGAAGACTATGAAATTGCTCATATAAAAGATAATATTGATAGTCCTGGGAATGACTACTCTAGATTTGATTGTGATGGGACAATGATTTGTAGTAGTCCATATAGACTTTCTTGTGGTGGACAAGAGGGGACAATTAGTGTTCCAGAACAAAATTTAGGAGATGCTTCCTCAACAGGAGGAAGTGGAGGAGATAGCGGAAGTGGAGGAAGTGGAGGAGATGCCAGTGTAAGCTTAACTATTCCAGAACATAATGAAACCATTGATTATAAAAGTATTACAATATTTGATGCTGTTACTGATTCTGAATATAGCCCTTATTGCAAGCCAATAAGCGAATCTCCAGGAAAAGGAATTGCTACTTGTCCAGAGGGAACAACGGCGAGGTGCATTACTGATAGCAGAACACTCAATCCAACATGTGATTTTATTGGTGATATGACTGCACGAGTTTGTGGAACTGCCGGAGCTGAAGAGGGCGCTTGTTGTAGTGGTGATTTATGTACAAGAACAAATCCAACTGCATTTTCTAATCCAGGCGAAACAGGAACTATCAGTTGTACAACTCAAACTATTAACGATAACGATATAGAGCAAAGTTGTGAGCATCTATTTCCTAGTGCACATATAAATAACACATGGTATGATACAGGAGATGGAAGTTTTGATTTAAATGAAGAAAAGTTTTGGGGAACTAATCCTCATGATCCAAGTACAGCTAATAATGATAATAATGATGAAGCTAATGTGGCAGGATTAGGAAGAGATAAATTTATGTGGACATATTTGCCAGGAGATAAAGTGGGTGTAATTGTTGAAGGAACATCCTTATCTCCTACAAAACATAATGATTCATCATCTAGTATAATGTGGGCACTTCCAAATAATATTTTTGAAAAAAAAGGAGATAATGATTGTACTATTCATCATGAACATGGAAACAAAAGTGGAGGTGATGATGGGGAAACTAAATATTCTGAAAATATCAAAGGTTATGATGTAGAAATTCCTTTCGCATCGGTTAATATAAATGCTTGTCTTAAATATAATCTAGTTGATCCAATGAAAGGCGGACAACCAGGAAATTTAGAAACAGAATTAAACTATTATCCATCTAATCCAAATAAGGGTGATATATTAACATTTTCTGCTAATATCTCCAATAATACTACAGATAACTCTCAATTATATTATAAATGGTCTGTTTATGGCGGTGATGAGCAAAGTTTAGATATGGATGATTGGACGGAATTATCAAATAATGCTGATTTTCGAAATATTAATGGGATAAAATTATTAGAAGGGCTGGGCTTAGATACTTTTGATATAAATCTTAATGAAATTAATAATAAGTATATTAGAGTATTTATTGAGACAGAAGAATATTATAACTTTGGTGAAAGTCAAGATACTACCAGAAGTGGTAAAAGTGATGTAATAATCAAAATAGGTTCAATGTCTGACAATGCAATGAGCTTGCAAATTGCTGGAGGCAATGATGTGTCTAATGTATGCAGTGATAACGGAGATAATTGTAAGGTTTTGAATGGTCAAATTATTGAGGCGAAACTGGATGATTCTGGGCTAAGAAATTTTTCTTGGACACTAAATGGAAAACCAATAAATTATTTGCAGGAGGGTGAGACTACTCAAGGTAACATTGTCAGATTTCCAATAATGGGTAATCCTGGCGATAGTTATGTTCTTAAGGTTATTGCTAATGACACAGCTGGACTTGGCGAAAGTGGTAATGCTGGAAACAAAGTTATTTTAACTAAAAATGTAAAAGTAGTTAAACCGTCCGTAAAACTTGGTATAATAAATAGTCTAGACAGTGATAGTTGTACTGCATCGGGAGGATTATCTCCATTAAGACTTGGTACATATAATGATTTAAATGGTGATACTACAGCTGATTGTAGCCAATCGGTTTTTGTAGCTACAAGAAATAATATAAATGTTCCAATTAGTTATTATCCTGCAAATATTGAAAATTCACTAACAGACATTCAATGGTCGGTTAATGGCGTAAAGCAGGATAATGGAAATATTGATCTTTCAAATTATCCAACTGGCTCAACTATAATAGCATCAATAACTGCTCGTTATGCTCCGAGTAATAGGAGCGAATTGTCACAGACTTGGGGAGTTTCTCAATTTGAAACTGGAGGAAAAACTCTTTCAGACTCTATTAAAATTAGGGTTGGAACAAATCCTCAGCAAGCATCTGGTACGCCGACCAAAGTAATAGCGAGTTTAATTTATAATCTCCCAACACAGATATTGTTTTTAATCAAAATTGTATTAACAGTGGCAATTATTATTTTTGCTTCTGGAATAATAATGTCTTTTGATAGAAAAAGATAAAATCTGTAAATTTAATATAGCCCTGTTCTAAAAAACATTATTAAGAGGAAGAGATTGAATATAATTTTTGGAATAGTTGTTAAAATAATTTTATGAGAAAGTTATTTATTGTGTCTACAGTGGTGTTGTTTTTATTAATAACATCATTTTTGGTATATAAATTTATTTTAAAAAAAGATAATACTTTCTCTGAAATTCCTTCAGAAAAAAAATCTATAAAATCTGAAGAAAATAAAGTAAAGAAAGAAAACACAGATCAGTCTAGCGTTGAGAAAACTCTCGTTCAAGGTGAAATAAAAAAGATTGCTGACAACGGAGTGTTTTTTCCAGTTGTAGATGAGACTAAAAATAAGATAAAATATTATAGTAAAAATGAAGGAGGTTTTTGGGAAATTTCTTTTGACGGATCGTTTAAGAAGAAAATTGTTGATGAAAAGTTTTCAAATTTGAATGCTATTATTTGGTCGCCAGATAAAAAAAATATTATTTTAAAAATAAATAGTGATTTCTATAATTATAAATATGGAGAAACTCCTAAAAAAATTAAAGATAATATAAGCTATTTAGTGTGGTCAAATTTAGGGGATAAAATTATTTATATTTATAGAAATATAAATACGAATGAAAAAGAAATAAATATCGCAGATATGAATGGAGGTAACTGGAAAAAACTTGTAAATATTGAAAATGATAAGAATATGCTTTTTGCAATTCCACAAACTTCATTAGTAGTTTTTGGGAGCAAAGCCAACTCTCAAATAAAAACAAATTTTAAGGCTATTAGTATTGTTGGTGGGAGTGTGGATAATATAATTAAAGGTAAGTTCGGGGCGGACTATGTATGGTCACCAAATGGTGAGAAATTTATTATTAGCTCGGTCATAGAAAAGAATGGAAATAATATGGCTTTGGAGACAGGTAAGACAAACAAAACTGAAGAGTTTGTTAATTTAAATTTTCCGACATTAGCCTCAAAATGTGTTTGGACTAAAAATAATAAAACTATATATTGTGCTTTAGCATCTGGTATTCCAGAAGACGCAATTATGCCAAATGATTATCAATCAAAAAAGTTTTATACAGTGGATTCTTTTTGGAAAATAGATACGGAGACTGGAAAAAAAGACAGGGTTGTTAAAATGGATGATATAACTGAAAAAATAGATGCCACTAATTTATTTTTATCACCCAATGAAGATATTCTATTTTTTATAAACAGAAGAAATGACAGTTTATATAGAATAACATTGTAGTATAATTTTTGGTTGATGTTAAATTGATTTATTTAGGGATGATTTTTTTAACATTATTCCTGCAAAAATAATTATCCAAAAGATTAAAAATAAGTCATTTTTCCAAATAGGAGTGTCGGCAATACCGTAAATGAGAATATAAAGAATAATAGTTAGCAAAATAGATGCTAACTTTTTTTGTTGTTGATCTGGGGAATGAGAGATGATATTTATTTGTCTCTTCATCCACAAAATTATCAGCCATAAAAAACCGACAAAACCCAATAATCCACAATGTAACCAAAAAGCTAAATATAAATTATGCGGTTGAGGAACCGCCCATTCTGGATAAGGTAAAAAATATTTTTGGTAATTTAAGTATTTTTCTTGAAAATTATTAGCACCAATTCCTATTAACCAGTTGTTGGATAAAATTTTTCCAGCTGATTTCCAGATGGCAACTCGCGATATTAAAGAAGAATTATTTATTGGATTAATCAGGTTTTGAAATTTGGGATTATTAAATTGACTGACAATAATTATTGATAATAATAGTAGGAATAATATAAAGTATTTAAAAAGGAAGAATGGTTTCTTAGTGGAGAAAATTAATAAAAAACTTCCCAATATCGCTAGCCATGTTGCATAAGAATAAGTCAAATAAATAGCTGATAATAGAATTATTGTTGCTAAAATATTAAACGACAAACTCAAAGACAATGCGTGATTTTTAAAACTTGATTTCAAATTGTAAAAAGCGATTATTAAACCGGGTGCTAAACACATTGCCAAGTAATTTGGTGACAAATAAAAAGCAGACAAACGATGGTCATAAGTTGTTTTATCAAAAACGAAATATAAAATGGCAACTAAAGATATGCTGAAAGTTGAATAATAAATAGTTTGTAATATATTGTTAACGATAATTTGTTTTTTTGCTGTAAGATATATTATAAATCCAAAGAGTAATGGTAAAATAATCCAAGTTATGATAATACCCCAGTTGTGTAATTGATTGTCGTTAAATATTGTAGAAATAATTACACCAATTAAAATTAAAAAGATTGGAATTGTATATTTAAAATTTAAAAGAAAGAGCTCTATTTTTTTAAAATCCGGTTTTGTTAATAGCCACCAAAAAACAGTTATAATCATTAAACAATCCAAGATATTCATTGGTACATTAAAAAATTTAAACTTTATTAGATAAAGCGGTGTTGCAAAGACAGTGAGATAGATAAAATTTTGTAAATTAAAAAGTTTTTTCATTATTTTGTCGCGGTGTTAAACTAATTAGCAATATAATCAAAGGCAGAATATGAACAGAGAAAATTGCAGTTTCAAAAAGAGAATGAATAGAAAAAACTATTAATCCAGAAGCGATGCCAAGGCATAGGATGTTATTATATTGTAAAAATTTGCGAGTTGTTTTTAATATGGAAATAATTAAAATTAACAACCAAATTAAGGCATTTGGGATTCCGGTTTCGGAAGCGATGTCAAAAAAAGCGTTATGAGAATAAATTGGTTCGCGGTATTCGGCGGAAGGTTTTATCGTTGAGGCATAATTTCCCAAACCAACCCCCAAAATAGGATTATTTAAAATAACAGTAATTGATTGATGCCAAGTTTGTAATCTGTCAACATTGGAACCTTCATTTAAATTAAAGCTGGAAAACAGGCGTTGAGTTGCCGGATTTGGAATAATGAAAAATAGAATCATGAAAATTAAGATTAACTTAAGAAAAAAAAGTTTTTTTACGGGAATGTTCTTCGCAGATGTTTTTTTGCTAGATACCATTTGATAGGAATAGAATGGAAGAAAACCTTTTTGTCTTAGAAAAAATATTGCGAAAAATAACAATCCTATCAATAATCCTAAATATCCACCACGTGAGAAGGTTAAAATGTCTGCTAATAAAATGATTAAAAATAAAAAACCGAAATGCCTAAAAGTTGAAGGTTTAAATATATAGAGGCTAAGTGAAATTGGGGCAGTTATTCCCAGATAAAATGCAAACATATGTGGATCGGGAAAAAAAGCCGTAGCTCGCAAAAGCGTGTGGCCACTAATGTTTACTAACCAGCTGGGATTTTCTAAAACGGCTTCAGCGAATGAATTTCCTAAAAAAGGAATGATTATTCTCGACCAAAATGAATATACTTTGTCAATTCCAAAAAAGAATTGAGCTATAAATTGAAGAAGTCCGATTATGGCGGACAATCCCGATCCCCAAACCAAAAATTTTAATAATTTTAAAGACAAATCTTTCGTTCGCAAAAATAAATCGCTAATTATAAAATAGAGTGGAAATATGGATAATAGAAAAAGTAATTTTCTAATACCCCAATGAATATTTCCTGCGAAGAATAAGGAGAAAATATTTAGTAACAAAAATGAAATAATTAAAATAGTAACCAAATTGAAAGGAATGAATATTTTCTTATTTTTTAATCCTTGCAATAACCACAGTAAGAAAATAAGTGGAATAATAATTCGTATCGAAGCCAAATCGATACCTTCAAGCGGATTGAGGGCGATTTGAAAAGGTAGATATAAAAAGAATAGCAATAATATTTTTTCTAACATAGTAGTAATACTATTTTATAGCTTGTTTCCTTTGTTGCCAAGGGTTGTTAATTAGTTATAATGTATATTCTTTTATTTTGCTATCTACAAAGTTAACTTTGTAGATAGCAATTGCTAATGATTATTATGTATAAACATTTAAAATTTTAATATATTTTTAATTTAGAGTATACTAAATAACAGCATCAATGGTTAACTGAAAAATCAATTTAAATAATATAAAAAATATGCCTGAATTACCTGAGGTGGAGACAATTCGTCGAGGTTTACGTCCGAGAATTATATCTAAGAAAATTAAAAAAATTATAATCAAAAAACCGAATTTAATAAAACAATCCAGGCGATTTTTTTGTATGCGATTAGTAAGTAATTCTTTTATAGATGTTCAGCGAATTGGAAAATTATTGATTTTTCCTCTTGAAAAATTGAATAAGAAAAAAGAGAAACAATTTTTACTAATTCATTTAAAAATGACCGGACAGTTAGTCTATTGCGATGAAAAAAATTTTACGGCGGGTGGACACGCTAATTCTCGAGCGGAAGAAGAGTTATTTTTAAAAGATAAGCGAGAGGATTTTTGTCACCCGGGAAAATATACGCATATAATTTTTGAATTTGTGGATAATTCAAAATTATTTTTTAATGACTTACGACAATTTGGTTACTTGAAAGTAGTAAATGAAACGGAATTAAAAGAAATTAAATCAAAATTTGGTATTGAACCAGGTCAAAAGAACTTTACTTGGCAAAATTTTCAAGAAATTATTAAAGTAAAGAAGCAAGCCAATATTAAGGCGTTACTTTTAAATCAAGAAATAATTTCCGGTTTGGGAAATATTTATGTGGACGAAAGTTTGTTTGATGCAAAGATAAATCCACAACGAAAAGCAGGTTCTTTGGGAAAAAAAGAACAAAAAGCCTTGTTTAGATCTATTCAAAAAATAATCAAACAAGCCTTAAAATACAATGGCACAACTTTTAGTGATTTTATTGATGCTCGTGGAAAACGAGGAAATTTTAAACAGAAATTAAAAGTTTATAGCAGACAAAACAAAAAATGTAAGCGATGTAAAAAAGGTGTCATCCAAAAAATAAAAGTCGCTGGTCGTGGCACACACTTTTGTCCTAGCTGTCAAAAATATCCACTTTGAGTTTTGCTCGATTTGTTGTAGAATAAGTTTAAGTAAATTAACTTAAAATAAAAATACTATGACTAAAAAACAAAAAATAATTGTTGCTATAGGAGCAATATTGTTGGCGGGAATAATGGTGTATATTGTTTCTGGTAGGGATATTGTTCGCAAAAATAGAATATCTCAAATTAAGGCGGAGAATAAACAAGAAATGAAGAAAACTCCCTCTAACGAACCTCTTAATGAAAAAAATGTTAGTCCAATTTCTGGACTAGCTTGTGATAATTGGAATCGTCGAGCTTTGGCGGTAATGCAACCAGCAGATGTAACAGCACGACCAGCGGCTGGTTTTTCTCAAGCTGATATGGTTATTGAAATGCCTGTGATTACTGCATCAGTAACTCGTTTGATGGCAATATATATTTGCAACACACCAAAAGAAGTTGGTTCAATGAGGAGTGCTCGACATGATTTTATTCATTTAGCCAAAGGTCTTGATGCAATTTTTGCTTCTTGGGGAAGATCAGAGTCACATTATGAAAATAGTAAGATAGGATTAGCTAAGGGAATTTTGGACAGAGGTGAAATAGAAAATATCAATTGTAATGGTGATGCTGGAAAATCAGCTAATGCTTGTTTAACAAATCCCTGTTTTAGAAAAGCTGGGATGAAAAGAGGTGTTGATAGTGGATATGCTCACCCTCAGGAATTCTGGAATTGCGCTAAGGATTTTGGGTATAGAATGGAAAATAATTTCATTGGATATCCTCATCAAAAAGAAGCTCCCTTGTCTGAAAGACCGAAAAGCGGTCATTTAAGGGTAGCTTTTGCAGGATTATTTGCTGTTGATTATGATTATGATCAAAAGACTAATACTTATTTGCGAACTTGGGGTAAGAAGATAGACAGGGATAGAAATAATAACAAAAGAATTGCTCCCAAAAATGTTGTTGTGTTAATTGCAAAATCAGAGCAGGTTGAGGGGCAATATAATAATGTTCAATTAGGTGATCCTTGGTATGATACTACCGACACAGGGGAGGCATATTATTATATGAATGGGAAAGAATATCGTGGAACATGGAAAAAAGATAAATCTGATATTGCTAGCAAATTGTATTTTTATGATGAAAATGGTGAAGAAATTAAATTTGTTCCTGGTCAAATTTGGGTGGAAATATTGGAACCGGGGCAAAGATTAAAATGGAGTACATCCTCTTTGACTAAACTTACACAATAAATTAATTTAAGATAGAACTTCTTATGTTAATATTTTTATATGGCGAAGATAGTTTTAGCTCTAGTGAAAAACTTCGGCAGATAAAAGAAAATTTTTTAAAAAACAATCCGGAGGCAACTTCGGTTGTTTTTGATTTTGATGAAAAAAATTTTAATCTAAGTAAGATTAAAAGTGTTATTGGAGCCGGTGGATTATTTTCGACGAAAAAAAACATTCTTTTGAAAAATATTTTCTCAAATATAAATAAAGTCGAGCAAGATGAATTATTGAATTATTTGGAAATTGAAAAAAATATTTTTTCCGATAAAGATTTGTTCTTGATTTTACGGGAAGAAACCAACCCTCGAAAAAATAATAAATTATTTAAATTTTTATTAAATAATTCGAAAGTTGAGGAATTTGTGAAAAAACAAGGAATACAACTGGAAAAATGGATTGAAATGAAGGTGAATAAAAATAATTTGCAAATTGAAAAAGAGGCGATTAATGAATTAATGATATATACGGGTGAAAATATGTGGCGTTTGAATAATGAGATTAAAAAATTGCAAAATTATAAAGAAGAAAAAGATACAATAACAAGAGATGATATTGAAAAAATAGTCAGTTCTGGGGCGGAGGTAAATATTTTTGAAACAATTGAAGCTCTTTCGCAGGGAAATAAAAAGCGTGCTTTGCAAATGTTACATAACCAATTAAAACAAGGAAGTGACCCGTTCTATATTTTGTCGATGTATGTTTATCAATGCCGTAATTTGTTAAAAATAGCTGGTTTCTATTTCCAAGGAATTTCCGATCAATATGAAATCGCTAAGCTGGCAAAAGTGCATCCTTTTGTCGCACAAAAAGGAATACAACAACTGAGAACGACTAATTTGTCTCATTTGAAAAAAATTTATAAAAAACTTGAACAAATAGATGAAGATGCTAAAATCGGCAAGGCGGATATCAAATTATTGTTGGATAAATTGGTAGCAAGTGTTTAAAAAACAACCATTTTAATACGGTCGTATTAAAGTGGTTGTTTTTTTGAGTTCAATGTTTTATTTTTTCCGAGAAAGTTCTTTAACTGCTTTGTTTAGTCTTGATTTGTAACGAGCAGCGGTATTTTTTTTGAGAACCTTTTTTTGTGTCGCTTTGTCTAAAGCTTTAAGGGTCTTTTTAAGCAACTCTTCCGCTAGCTTTGCCTTTTTTGCAATAATTGCTTCGCGAGTTTTCTTTATTGCTCCACGATAAACACCTCTGATTTTTTTATTTTTCAAAGTTTTTCGAGTAGTTACTCGCACATATTTTTTCGCTGAATTTTTAATCGGCATATAGTTATTGTCTTTAAATAATTAAAAGATTAATGTTAAACGGTATTTCCAAACTTATTATTTTAATGTTTAGAGAATATCACAAAGATAATTTTTTAGCAAGAGGTGGGGAGTCTTGACTAATAGGAAAAATTTTAATAGAATAAATTAGCAGTTGAGAAGTTAGAGTGCTAACTTAGATTAGAATTTAAAAAATAAATTATTATTTAATTAAAGCAAGCCGTTTATCAATTATTTTTTTAAAATCTTTTAAAATAATTGATGTCAGTTTGCAATTTAAGATTATGAGCAAACAAATAAAATATCATGCCGATGCCAGAAAAAAAATTAAGGCGGGAATTGATCAAGTGGCTGACGCGGTAAAAGGAACTTTAGGACCAAAGGGAAGAAATGTTATTTTAGATAAAGGCTTTGGAGCTCCAACAATTACTAATGATGGTGTAAGTATTGCTAAGGAAATTGACCTAGAAGACAAATTTGAAAATGTTGGTGCGGAACTTATTAAAGAAGTAGCGGATAAAACAAATGAGGCTGCTGGAGATGGAACAACTACTTCTACGGTTATCGCGCAGGCTTTAGCAAAAGAGGGGTTGAAATATATTGAGACAGGCATTAATCCAGTGGGTGTTAGATTGGGAATGGAAGATGCCAAGAAGGATGTTATCAATATTTTGAAAAAAAATTCTAAAAAGATTTCTTCTCGAGAGGAAATTGCCCAAGTGGCAACTATTTCCGCAGAGTCCGAGGAGATGGGAAATATGATTGCTGATGTGATGGAAGAAGTTGGAAAAGACGGAGTTATTACTGTAGAAGAATCACAAACATTTGGACTATCCAAAGAAATTGTAGAAGGAATGAATTTTGGTAAGGGATTTGTTTCGCCATATATGATTACAAATGTTGAGGAACAGAGTGCTGAATTAAAAGACGCTCCAGTTTTAATCACGGACAAGAAAATTTCTTCAATTAGTGAAATTTTGCCACTACTTGAAAAACTTACTCAATCCGGAACTAAAGAACTAGTGATTATTGCTGACGATATTGAGGGAGAAGCTCTAGCAACTTTGGTTGTTAATAAGCTAAGGGGTGCTTTGAATGTTTTGGCAATCAAAGCTCCGGAATTTGGTGATGCTAAAAAAGAAATGTTGGAAGATTTGGCGGTTTTAACTGGGGCTCAAGTAATAAGTGAGGAACGAGGAATGAAATTGGATAAAGCAGAATTAAAAGATTTGGGTGAGGTGCAAAAAATTATTGCGACCAAAGATAATACTACAGTTGTCGGAGGTAAGGGAAAGAAAAGTGCTATTGAGAGCAGAGTGGCATTGATTAAATCTCAAATTGAAAAAGCTGACAGTGATTACGATAGAGAAAAGCTACAAAAGAGAATGGCTAAACTTTCTGGTGGTGTGGCGGTTATCAAAGTTGGAGCTGTGACAGAAACTGAACAAACTTATCTGAAACATAAAATGGACGATGCTTTATCTGCAACAAGAGCGGCGGTGGAAGAAGGAATTGTCGCCGGAGGTGGAACAGCTTTAGCTAAAGCTGTGGCTTTATTGGCAAATAAGAATAAAAATGATGAGGATCATGAATATCAAGCTGGTTACAATACTTTATTGAAAGCATTAAATGAGCCGTTGAGGCAGATTGTTAAAAATGCCGGAAAGAAAGAGGACGCTGTTGTTTTAAATAAAGTTATTGAGAGTAAGGGAATTAATTTCGGTTATAATGCTAAAAATGATCAATTTGAAGATGATATGATTAAATCGGGAATTATTGATCCATTGAAAGTGACCAGAACCGCTTTAGAAAATGCAGTGTCTATTTCCGCAATGTTGTTGACAACCGAAGCAGTTGTGACAGATAAACCGGAAGAAAAATCTGCTCCAGAAGTTGCTCCTGCTGGAATGGGTGGGGGAATGCCAGGAATGGGTGGAATGATGTAATTTTGAAAATCGTAAAAAACAGCGAGGTCCCTATCTATTGGCAGATAGGCAATCTCGCTGTTTTTATTTTTTAAGAATTTTATTTGGAAAAAGTTTAAATTGCTGGTATGATTATTTAGTGAAATAATATAATCTAAAAAACTATAAATTAAGATTGTAGACAACTTTATGAATTACAAAAAAACGACTTTGAAAAACGGAGTAAGAATTATTACAGTGCCGATGAAAGGAACTGGCACAGCAACTATTATGATTTCAGTTGGTGTTGGTTCGCGTTATGAAAATAAAGAGGAGGCTGGGTTGTCACATTTTATTGAACATATGATGTTCAAAGGAACTAAGAAACGACCGATTCCGAGAAAAATTTATGAAGAACTAGATTCAATTGGCGGAATTTTTAACGCCTTTACCGGTAAATCTAGAACTGCCTATTATGCTAAGGCAGATGCTAAACACATTAATACAGCGATGGATGTACTTTTTGATATGTTTCTTAATTCTAAAATGGAAATGAAAGAAATAAATCGTGAGAAAGGAACTATTTTGCAGGAGATGAGTATGTATGAAGATTTGCCAATGCAAAATGTAGAAGAAGTTTTTGAAGAGTTACTTTATAAAAGACAAAGATTAGGTAGAAAAATTATTGGAAATAAAAAAACAATTACAAATTTTAAAAGAAAAGATTTTGTGGATTACTTGAAGCGATTTTATTTAGCCAATAATACGGTTGTTTGCGTGGCTGGTAAAATTAACGAAAAAGATATAATAAAAAAAATAACAAAATACTTTTCTCAAGTCAAAAAAAATAAAAAATTGGAATTTGAAAGGGTGTTTGAGAAACAAAATGCGCCACAGGTGAATATTAAAAATAAAAAAACTGACCAGACACATTTAGTTTTGGGTGTGCGAGCTTATAAGAGCGACCACAAAGATA
This sequence comes from Parcubacteria group bacterium M6-OD1-3, assembly GCA_003056165.1. Classification (GTDB taxonomy): domain Bacteria; phylum Patescibacteriota; class Minisyncoccia; order Moranbacterales; family UBA9337; genus LSNR01. The sequence continues at coordinate 20,148 of LSNR01000010.1, forward strand.
GACATGTCTTGAGTTTATTGGCTAGCATTCTTGGTGGAAATATGAGTAGTCGACTTTTTATTCAAGTACGAGAGCGACAAGGTTTAGCTTATCATATAAGTACTAGTGTAGAAAGTTATCAGGATGTTGGTTATTTGGCGGTGAATGCTGGGGTGGAGCATAAGAATTTATTAAAAACAGTAGCGACAATTTTGCGAGAATTTAAAAAAATATCTTCGCAAAAAATAGATAATAAAGAATTACAAAAAACCAAGGATTACATTAAAGGTAAAATGATAATGAATATGGAAGCTTCTGATGCGGTTGCTGGTTATTTTGCGGGACAAGAAACTCTAGAAAATAAAATTGAAAAACCGCAAGAAATTTTCAAAAAAATTGATGCAATTACATCCGAAGATATTTTGCGCGTAGCGAAGGATATTCTTGTGTCGGAAAAATTAAATCTGGCAGTAATCGGTCCGCATGAAGGTGGTGAGAATAAATTGAAAAAAACATTGGAAGCATTATAGATACTGAAGATATTATAGCACTTCACCTAGTTAAGGTGTCGATTCTTTTATTGAAGATTTATAATAAAAAAAGTAAAATGATAGCGGTGAGGGAAATTAAAATATCGTTGCGGGCGTTGCGTAATGTCCACTCTCGTTCGGGAGCGTAACGAGGGTAACGATGTACCCAGGAATGAAAGTTGTAATATTTTTCTAAAAATTTCCAGCGAAATTTCCAATAGATAGAAGTAATAAAATCAGGAATAATAGAAAAGAAAACACCGAGAATAATATTAAATGTGCTGGGCTTGTCTAAGCTATTATGAATGTGAAGAAAAAATAAAATAAGGCTAATTGCCAGGAAACCAGTTAATAAATCTAAAACTACTTTCCATCCGGAATTTTTTACGGAAGTATTTTTACTAAAGACCTCCACATATTCTCCATGGCGAAGATGATCCATTGCATAATGAACAATAATAGATAATACTATTATTAGATAAGGGTTGTTTAAATTTTTACCGATAACGGCGCCAGCCAAGGCGTGAGTTGTTAAAATCATAGGATAGTTTTTTAGGTTGTAGATTCTTAGCCTTTTAGAACTCTAAAAGTTACCAGCTGAGAATCTACATGCTAACAATTTACAAGTTAATATGCTATACATCATTGCTACTCCAATTGGAAATTTAAAAGATATTACTTTACGTGCTTTAGAAATTTTAAAAAGCGTGGATTTAATTGCGTGTGAGGACACAAGGGTAACAGCAAAACTCTTAAATGAATACAAAATCAAAAAACCACTTATATCTTATCATCAGCACAGCAAAGTTGGCAAGTTGGATAAAATAGTTGAAAAATTAAAAATCGGAAAAAAGGTTGCCTTAGTGACAGATGCTGGAACGCCTGGTATTTCTGACCCTGGAAATATTTTGGTAGCGGAAGCGATAAAAAATGAAATTGAAGTAATTGCAATTCCAGGAGTTTCGGCACTGGCAACAATTGTCAGTGTGGCGGGAATTGATATGCAAAGATTTATATTTTTAGGATTTCCTCCACATAAAAAAGGGCGTCAGACATTTTTTGAAAATATTTTAAAAAGTAAAATGCCGGTAATTTATTATGATAGCGTGCATCGTGTTTTGAAAAACTTAAAATTATTGCAAGAGTTGGGAGGTAATGATAAACAAATAATTATGGGAAGAGAATTAACTAAAATGTATGAAGAAATTATTCGCGGAAATACTGAAGATATTTTAAAATATTTTGCAGATAATACAGATAAAATGAAGGGAGAATTCGTAGTGATATTGAAATAGTTTCGTAAAAATACTATGAAAAATAAGAATATAACCCTAGATGAGGGTGGAGGTGGTTTTAAATCGGCGGAGATTGTTAAAGATATTCGGCGGATTTTGAAATTTACTGGTCAGTGGAAAAATTGTGGGGATGACGCAGCCTTGTTTAATTTAGGAAGCGGGCAAAAATTGGTTTTTACCACCGACGCTTTTATTGTTGACCCGTTATTTTTTGCCGGTGGAGATATTGGAAAAATTGCGATGTGTGGAACGATTAACGATTTGGTGGTAATGGGTGCTAAACCGATTGGAATTTCTTTGAGCATTGTAATGGAAGAAGGATTTCCCAAAAAAGATTTTGAGGAAATCTTAAAATCAATCAATAAAATTTCTTTGCAAACGAAGGTGCCGATTGTAACCGGGGATACCAAAGTAACGGAAAAAGGCAAAATTGATAAAATTGAAATTACCACCGCCGGGGTTGGCTTGGTGAAAAATGATGGAGTGATAAAAAATAACGGTATTAAAAATGGTGATTACATCGTTGCCTCTGGAGATTTAGGTGAACATGCCATTACTCTTTTAGCAAAAAGATTTAATTATCAAACAAAAATTAAAAGTGATTGTCGACCGTTGATTGAAGAATTAAAAAAGACACGGAAATACTTGAATGCTTGCAAGGATCCAACTCGTGGTGGTTTAGCGGCTAATTTGGTGGAAATGGCGGAAAAGTCGGGAGTTAAAATTATTTTGGATGAGAAAACTTTACCTTATAAAAAAGAAACAAAAGCAGTCGCGGAACTTTTAGGAATTGATATTTTTTCTTTGGCTTCGGAAGGCAGATTTATTGCATCGGTTTCGCCAAAAAATGTTGATAAAGTTTTAAAAATTTTGCAAAAATTTAATGAAGAAGCAAAAATAATTGGTCGTGCTCAAAAAAACAAAAAAGAAAATGGCGTGTATTTAAAAACAGAATTAGGCTCATTACGAAAAATCGAAATGCCTAAGGGGAAATTGATACCGAGGATTTGTTGACAAAGGGTTGTTTTATGAGTAGTTTGGAGGTAGCTATTTTACAAAAACAAAATCATGTGTTTAAAGTGCCATTAATTAAGTCAAAAGGAGGGGGAGTAATGGATTATTATGATTTAGCTTGGATAGGAATAGGTAGAGGCTTCGCTGCAATATTATTCTTAGGAATAGTGTTGTATCTTATCGGTAGTGTCCGTAGTTTTTTCCGAAACCCGCGATGTCCAAATTGCGGTTCGCGAAAACAATATGATGGCATTGTTGCTGACAGGAAGCCAGCAGAATATTGTTGCGGGCAATGTGGTTATTGGTATGATAAGGCAAAATTATAAATTTCAGGAGGAAGTATGAAAACTTTTTTCGGTAGAATTTGGGAATTTTGTTGGCATCTTGTTTTTTGGCTTCTGAGAGTGATTTTAAATAAATGGAGCATAAGAAACAAGGTTGTGATTATTGTTGTTAGCGTTGTTTGCATGGTAATGACAATAGCTGGGGTAATATTTATTGTTGATATTATGGACTTAATTACGGGGCGACAAAGCGATTGGTGGGGAAAAATTAAGTTCGGTACAGCCGTCTATTTAATGGTTGGTATAATTGCCAACGGAGCATCAATAAATGCTTGGGGAGAAAAAGCCAGATTTCTATAAAATATATAACAGATTTATTTTAGCGGTTTGATTTGTTAAATTTCAAACCGCTTTTTTATTTGATAAACTGTAATGAAAAATAAAGGAATTATGTGTATCTTTAAAGATATCTTTAAAGATACACATTTTTTAAGAATTTAAATAATAAATAATTTGTCCAACGGAAAGTCCGGTGTCTCCTAAAGGGATGCTGGACCTTTTATTTGCCAAAATATTTTTGGATTGAAAATAATTGTAAATAATTTTATTATTAGAAATTCCGCCAGATAAAATAATCTTAGATGTTTCACATTTCATATTCTCCGTCACGGCGGACCCTAGGCATATTTTATGCCTTTTAATTATTTCGTGTAACCCTTGAGCGATATAAAGTTGAGCGGTGGCGGCGATGCGATGCTTGTCGCGGTGAAGATTTTTTATAAGATATTCAAAGAGATGACTGGTATTTAATAGGAACCTTGAATCAATATTTAGGTTTTCATTTTTGTGAAAAATTACTTCCCGAGGTCGCACCTCTTCCGTCGAGAATTTTTCTATCGAAAATTCTCTCCTCCTCGAGGAACGACCTCTGTCCGTAATTTTGCTAATTTTTGGTTTTAAATCTGAATAGGGTTTAGCGGAATTTTTTTCTAATAAATCAGTGGCTTGATGTTTGTATGCTCTTTCATTTTTGGCAAAATCTAACAAAACAGAAACGGCGTCCAGAATTCTGCCGGTGCTGGAAGTTTCTTGGCAATTAAAATTTTGTTGCAGTTGATTATATAAAAGTTCAAACTGATTTCGGGAATAATATTTTTTAACAAAATGATAGGCTAAATTTTTTCCAAAATTATTTTTTGTTAGATTTTTTGTAATGCAGATTTGTTTATTAAGATTGTCTGAATTTATTTTTGATAGAATGCTAATTAACATTCGTGCCGGTTCGCGAATTGCCAAATCCCCGCCAATCATTATTTGGTTTTCCAAACGACCAATTCGTTCAATTCGCAATTTTTGAGTTGCATTTTGTATATAAAAAACTTCACCGCCCCAAATTTTTTCGTCTGTCCCGTAGCCGGTGCCATCAAGGGCGACGCCATAGGTATCACCTATTTCTTTTCCTTTTAAAATTTCCGTTTCCAAAATCTGAGAAAAAATATGAGCGTGGTGATGTTGAATTTGGATATGTTTGGCATTAAATTTTGTTGCCAATTCTTTGCCCCAAAGAGTAGTCTTCATTTCTGGATGCAAGTCTGTCAAAATGATAGTTGGTTTGATTCCTCTTGTGGAGGCCTTGCCTCCATAAAATGTAACTGTGCTTAGAATTGATTTTTGAAATTTGCGGAAATTATTTTCATTTAATAAATCACCGAAATTTTCTGAATAATAGATTTTTCCGTTTTTGTAAATGGAAAAATTACCAGCTGATTCAGCGCCAAGAGCTAAAATTATATCGGAATTGTTAGTTTGAATAGAAATCTTTTTCATGCTATTATTATATCAGAGTTTAGAAGTTTTGTATTATAAAATAATTATATTGAGGAAAATGATAAAGCAAGAAAAAAAAATAAATAAAAAGAGTAAGCCAAAAATTGCGATTGTTAGTTTGACTTCTTGCGAGGGTTGCCAGTTTGCTCTTTTGGATTTGGGAGAAAAATTTTTGGATTTAATGGGGAAAGTAGAAATGGTTGATTTTCGTTTACTGGAAGATGAGGATGATCCGGGTGATAAATTGGACATTGGGATTATTGAGGGAAATCCGATGACAAAGGAAAATGAAAAAACATTAAAAGAATTACGAAAAAGAAGTAAAATCTTGGTGGTATTAGGAAATTGTGCGGCGATGGGTGGCATACCAGAAATAAAAAATTATCAAGAAGGAAAAAATACTATTAAATATGTTTATAAATATATTCAAGGAATTCAAAATCCAGAAATAAAAGAGGTGGATAACTTTGTAAAAGTTGATTTTGTTTTTCCTGGTTGTCCGATAACTGGGGAAGAATTTCTAAAATATTTTCCAATATTGTTAGAGGTAGCTAAGACAGAAGATTTTAGTAAAATTCCTGAAATTGCAGACCAGCCCGTTTGTGTAGAATGCAAAGCAAAAGGAAATAAATGTTTGCTATTGGAAGGTAAGCCGTGTTTTGGTCCGATGATTTTAGGTGGTTGTGATGCAGTATGTCCGACGGCAAGAATGGGTTGTCAGGGCTGTCGTGGTTTGCGACCAAAAGGAAATGTAAAAGCGATGCGAGCAACTTTAAAAAAAATGATGACAGATGAGGAGTTTGAAAATGTGACGGAAATATTCGGTTTGAGAGATGATATAGAAGAGAGAAAATAATAGTCTTAAATATCATAATATAAAACTTAAATTAGGTAAACTATGCAAATAAAAATAAATCATATAAATAAAATGGAGGGGCATGCTGGATTTATGGCAAGTGTTCTTAATGGTGATGTAAAATCGGCGAAATTGGAAGTTAAGGAAGGCATTCGTTTGATTGAAGGAATTTTAATTGGACGGCATTATAAAGATATGCCAATTATTGCACAAAGAATTTGCGGAATTTGTCCCGTGGTGCATAATTTGACATCTATTAAGGCGATTGAAAAAGCGATGGGTGTAGAAGTTACGGAAGAAACCGTACAATTGCGGAAGCTTTTGGAATACGGACAAATTATTCATTCTCACGCGTTACATTTGTTTTTCTTGTCGTTGGCGGATTTCTTAGATATGGACAATGACTTAAAAATGGTTAAAAAATATCCAAAAGAAACAAAAATGGCAGTACAAATTAGAGAATATGGAATGGAAATTGTAAAAATTATTGGCGGTAGAGTTATTCATCCATTGACTGATGAAGTTGGTGGATTTAAAAAAATTCCGACATCTGAAGAAATTCAAAAATTAATCATACAAGGAGAAAAAACTTTAACAACGGCAATAAAGTTAGGAAAATTCTTTGAGAAGATAAAGATTCCGGAATTTGAAAGAGAAACGGAATATATTTCTTTAGGTAAAGACGGAGAATATGCAATTTATGATGGAGATGTCACATCTAATAGAGGTTTGCATATTCCAGTTAATAAATTTGAAAAAAATTTTGAGGAGCTACAACGACCGAGAGAGATTGTTAAGCGAGTAAAATCTGATGGAAAAACCAGTTATTTGGTAGGAGCTATTGCACGGATAAACAATCAATCAGAAAAACTTTCTCCTCAAGCAGAAAAATATTTTAAGTCGTTGGGATATAAAATGCCAGACTATAATCCTTTTCACAATATCTTATATCAAATGGTGGAAGTAATTCATTTCATTGAAGAATCTTTAAAATTATTGAAACTCGTTGGACATAGTTCGCTGGAAAATGCTTTAACTGGAGAATATAAAGTTAGAGCAGGAACAGCTTCAGCAGCAGTAGAGGCGCCACGCGGAACACTTTATTATTATGTTGATATAGATGAAAATGGGTATATAAAAGATGCAAATATTATTACACCAACAGCCCAAACTCTTTCTAATTTAGAAGATGATATTAAAGAATATTTGCCATTAGTAATGGATTGCACCAAGAAAGAGCGAACACAAAAATTACGAGGATTTATCAGAGCTTATGACCCCTGCATTTCGTGTGCCGTACATTAATTCATAAATCGTATAAAACATATGCATGATTTTTTATTAGCGAAGGAAGTGATTGATGAGGTGTTAAGAATAATTGAAGAAAACAACTTGAAGAATATCTCTGATGTTGAGTTAGAAATTGGGACAATAAGTATGGCTCATGATGGACTTTCGGAGCATACTGAAGATATAAGTATTGAAAATTTAAAGTTTGGCTTAGATAGTATTTCTAAAAATACTCTTTTGGAAAAAGTTATCTTTAAAATAAAAAAGGTTGAGGGTGAACATTGGAAAATAAAATCAATTTTATAACTCTTTAATTACATCAGAATATGATTGCTAAATTAATAGGAATAGTTGATTCATTACATAATAATTATGCAATAATTAATGTGGGCGGTGTTGGCTATCAAGTAAATTTAACTGACTTTACTTTTGGAAAATTAGCAGGGAAAAGAAATGTAGAAATTTATATTTATACCTATGTGCGAGAAGATGTGTTGGCACTATATGGTTTTATGGAAATGGCGGAGAAAGAAATGTTTGAACTGTTGATTTCTATTTCCGGAATTGGTCCTAAGGCAGCAATGGGAATTTTATCAATCGCTGAGCCGAAAACTATTAGGGTGGCTATATTAAATGATGATGCTTCAGTTTTAACAAGAGTTTCTGGTGTTGGTAAAAAAACAGCTGAGAGAGTTATTCTGGAACTAAAAAATAAAGTGGCAGATATGTCTATTGATGATAAAAATGAAGCAGTGGCTGATAGTGAAGCTCTAGAGGCATTGCAATCGATGGGTTATTCGGTAGTAGAAGCTCGTGAAGCATTAAAAGATGTGCCATCGGAGATCAAAGATATTAGCGAAAGAATTAAAATGGCCTTAAAAGATTTGGGAAAGTAATAAAAAATTAATAGGAAGACGTTCTCTTTTTTAGGGTGCTAGGAAATTTTATTGTTTAAAATAGATGTAGATTTGAAATGGATAAACAAAAAATAGAAAAATTTATTCAAGAAAATTCTCCAGATGGAGGATTTTTGCAATCGGAGGAGTGGAGAAAATTTCAAAAGAATGTTGGTGAAAAAACTTTTAATGCTTGCGATGATGTTTTTTATGCAAATGTTATTAAGCACAAATTGCCGGTAGTCGGTGAATATTTTTATATACCTAGAGGTCCTGTTTTGAAAACTAAAATTAATAAGAAAGAAATTAAAAGTACTCTAGAGAAATTATTAAAATTGGCAAAAAAAAATAAAGCCGGTTGGATTAGATTTGAACCTTGTAATAATAAGATTTTGAAGAATATAAAAAACAGTATTGAATTTGATATTATTAAAGCCCCACATGATATGCAGTCACGACAGATTTTCATAATAGATATTTCAAAAAATGAGGAAGAGCTTTTGACTGAGATGAAGTCAAAAACAAGATATAATATTAGACTGGCAAAACGAAAAGGTGTTGTCTGTAATTCATATAATTTTTCGGATGAAAAGTTTGGCAAAAAGTTTGATAAATTTTTGGAGTTGGTTGGAAAAACCGCCAGTCGCAAAGGTGTTAGATTTCATCAAAAGAACTATTATCGGAAAATGGTTGAAAGTATTCCGGAGAAAAATCTTAAATTATATGTGGCGGAATATCAGGGGAAAATTATTACAGCGAATTTAATTCTTTTTTTTGGTAATACGGTAACTTATTTGCATGGAGCTTCTGCAGATGAATATAAAAATGTTATGGCGCCATTTTTGCTTCAATGGCAGATAATTTTGGAAGCGAAAAAAAATGGTTTTACAAGATATGATTTTGGTGGAGTTAAGACTGAAAATAAAAAAGGAGAATTGATAATTTCGGAAACAAAATGGCGGGGAATTTCCAAATTTAAATTGGGCTTTTCTAAAACAATAAAACCATTTGAATTTCCTGGATCTTATGATATTATAGTTAATAAGAAAAAGTATTTTGCTTACAAGCTGTTGCAAAAATTAAAATTTTAAAATAATTAAAATAATAATTTGCAAAAGTCAAATTATTGTTTCATAAAAATATGATGAAATATATTTTTAATTGGGCGATTATGACGTTGGCAGTCTTAATCAGTTCCTATATTATTCCCGGGGTTGCGGTGAGCGGAATTTTTGTTGCTTTTGTAGTAGCATTGGTTTTAGGAGTAATTAATATATTCTTCAAGCCGATTTTGCTGATTTTGACATTGCCGATAAATATTTTGAGCCTGGGTTTGTTCACATTAGTAATTAACGCTTTCTTGGTTATGTTGACTGCCAGAATTGTGGATGGATTTTATGTAGATAGTGCTTGGTGGGCAATGGCGTTCAGTTTAGTTTTGTCGATAGCTCATTTTGGGCTACATACAATTGGTAACAAAGATTAAAAAAATAATTTGTTAATATATTTAAAAATATGTCTTTAGATAAAAAAAGAACTAAAGAATTAAAAGATGAGCTAATTGAAATAAAAAATAAGTTAAAAAAGGACTTGGATATAATCGCTGAGCCTGTGGGTGATAATGGTGAATATAGGACAAAGTTTGAAGATATTGGTGAACATAGGGACGAGAATGCTACGGAGGTGGAAAATTTTACAGACAATATTGCAATTAAGGAAAATTTGGAAAAACAACTTAAAAATGTTGACATTGCTTTGACAAAAATAGAGAAAGGAGTATTTGGTGTTTGTGATGAATGTGGTGGAGAAATAGATGAAAAGAGATTAAAAATAAATCCATCTGCTCGAAGATGTATTAATTGTGCGCAATAATTTTTTTATGATAAATCATAGAAGAATACGAACAGTGTTATTGGCTCTGGGTTTAATTTCTAGTGATCAACTTATTAAATATTTTATCCGTCAAAGTGACGGATTTTATATTTGTAATTACGGAATTGCTTTTGGAATAAAAATTTCTGAAATATTTTTCTGGACATTAATAGCAATTATTTTTTTTGGAATGTTTTATTTTTTAAAAAATAAAAATAACTTTTTAATAATAAAAAATTTTAGATATGAAATAATATTAATAATTTCCGGAGCTGTTTCCAACATTATCGATCGAATTACTCTGGGTTGTGTTGTTGATTTTATAGATATCAAAATTATAAATTATCCTGTGTTTAATTTAGCAGATAGTTTTATATTTGTTGGTACAGCTCTAATTTTTTGGAAAATTTTGAAGCTGAAAATATAAATTAGTGTTATATCTATAAAAAAGATTCCTAAACATTTTTGACAAACGAAAAAGGTTGGTGGACATAAATATTGAAAAGTATTAAAATGTAGTTAATGTTAAAAAAGTTTACTACTTAATTTAAAATATGCAAAAAATTTCTGAAAATATAAAAGAGCTAAAACCATTTGAACATAAAACACATCGCAATGTTTGGCTAAGGTTTTTGTTGGTAGCTTTTATTTTTATAGTGTATTCTATTTTTATCTCTATGAAATATGGAGCAGGAGAAGGTTTTTTATTAAGCTGGTTAACTTGGTCATTCTTTGTTTTGTCAACGCCAATTGCAGACGCTGGATTTTTATTAGCATTTCCGTTAAGACTTATTTTAAAAGTAAGAATGTTTACTTCGGAGATTTATATAACCATTGTTGCTATAGTTTTGAATTTTTTTATGTATTTCTTAAAGCCAGAATTGTATAATAAAACAGCATTACTTACAATTTTTAAACACATCATTGACCAACCGTTTCCAATGTGGATAATTTTTATTCTGTCAGCGATCGGAACTTTTATGTCAGTCAAATTTGGTGATGAACTTTTTGATGTTGTTAAACATGAGGATAGGGAATTTCATCAGAAGCATCATAAAAAACACAAACTCGTTTTTATGGTATTTCTCTTTGCAATAACTTTAGTTATGTACAATATTTTGTTAAATAAAATGGGGATAGAAATAGGTTGAGTGAATTTATATATTTCAAACTAAAAACACCTTGTAAGAGGTGTCTTTTTAAAAGTGTCCTTGGCAGGAATCGAACCTGCATCTAATCCTTAGGAGGGACTTGTTCTATCCGTTGAACTACAAGGACAAAATCTATTATTATTTATTATATTATCTCAACAATAATACAATAACACAATAATGATGATAATAATAAATTTCCGATATAGTTTAAAGGTGTGTTTTTTAAACAGCAAGGTCAAACTTGTTGTTGAAATTTCACTATTATAACGTTTCTTGTAAAGAATTTAATTTTTGTAAACAAATTTTTTCAGCTTCTTCTAGCGATAAATTTTTTAACTCAAATGTGTATAAATCTCCAGTTAGTTTGCCGTTTTCAAAAATATTTAAATTTTTATGCTCTAAAATTTTAGAGCTAGATATCTTTAAAACACCCTTGACTAATTGAGGTTTTTTCAAGTATAGAATTAAAAACAACTCTCCGTTTTCGTAGTTACTTTGAATTTTATCTATTACAAAAGGAAGATCACTTGGTTCGGAGCGACTTTGAACAAAATCTTCTATGGAGACGGTTGCCCAAACAAGATTGAGAGAATTATCTCGTTTTAATTTGGACATAACCTTTCCCAGAAGTTTAAGAATATTAAATGGTTGAGTCTTGTAAAGATGGCGAATAATTTTTTGTTGGTTGGCACCACCGTCCATTAATTCGGAAGATATTTTTAAAGATTGGGGAGTTGTTAGTTTGTTTTGAAAGCTGTTTGTAGCACTAATAATTCCGGTTAATAGGCAATTAGATATTTTTTCACTTAAGTTAAAATTGATTTTAGTAAGAAGATTGTACACCGTTTCAGCTGTGGAGGAAGCGGTAATGTCAACGATATTTATTTGTCCAAAATTATCGTTAGTACTGTGATGGTCAATATTAATAACTGGAATTTCATAAAACATATCTGGATTGTCTTCAAAAATTTTTCCGAGAGTTTCTTTATCTGGGGAATTTAAGCAAATTATCAGATCATATTTAAATTTGGCAGGAACGAAAGAAAAATCTCGAGGATCGATAGCTCCATATTCTGGGGTAATATGAATTAGTGTGGTATCTTTTTTTTCTTCGGTTTTTATTTCAATTATTTTATTGCGAGTAGTATTAAATGATAGGATAAAATCTCTAGAACCCAAAACGTCCTTTTGCAGATTTTTTGGTTTTGGCAAGAAATCAAATTGGCGGACGTTGTTTAAAGGGTCATAAAAAGCAATAGTTGGATCGAAGTTGTTTTTTTTTATAAAAAAATAAAATGCCCAGCCAGAACCAATGGCATCGCCATCTGGATTTTGTGGAAGTAGAATTAGCGGTTTCTTTGCAGAAGCTAATGCTTTTTTAAATTGTTCAATAGGATTAAGACTCATTTTTTTGAATGATAAATTATTTTTTATAAAATAAGATTTAAAATTAATTGTAGCGTTGGCTTTATATAGGAATGTTAGATATCCCAAGTTCTTTAAATTAGCAAGAATCACAGCTCTTGTCAAATTTTTATCATTTAACTTCAATAATTAATTGCAACATTTTAAAAGAGTGTTAGTTTTGAAAAAGTTGTTGTGCATAAGATAGCAAAAAAACTTGCGTAATTAATTGTTTTTTATTAAAATAGAGATACCTGAATAGAAAGATATTAATTTACTTTAAAAAATAGACAAAAATGAAAGTAAAAGATATAATGACAAAGGAGGTTGTTTCTGTAAATACTAAAACTAAAATTAAAGAAGTGGCAAAGATTTTAATAAAAGAAAGAATTCACGGTGTGCCAGTGATTGATAATGATAGCAGGGTAGTCGGAATTATTACTGAAACAGATTTTTTTGCCAAGGGTGAAAATAATTTATATATACCTTCTTTTATAGATTTTATGCAAAAGAGCAAGCTCTCCAAAGCAGTCTCTTTTAAGAAAAAAGTTGAGTTAAAAAAAATATTAAATGCTACAGCGGTTGACATAATGACAAAACATTGTATAACAATTTCCCCAGAGGCTGATGTAAGCGAATTATTGGAATTATTCAAAACAAAAAGGTTGCACAGTGTGCCAGTAATAAGAGATAATAATTCTCTATGCGGGATTGTTACACTAGCAGATGTAATCGCTCTCATTAAAATTTAATTTAAGCTTTGTATTAGCGTTAAAAAAATAATATGGACAAAAAAGAAAAAAAAATAATAATAGAGGATCGTGTTATTGATAAGGAAATTAAAAATACTTATTCATGGTGGGAAAATGCGTTTGTTGCAATTAAAAAAAGTAGAGTGAAGACATGGCAAGGTGTTTTTATCCTGGCATTTATCGCCGGAACAGTAGCCACTCTTATTATGAATGTCTCTATGAATATTCAATCTATATCAGATGCTAATGGTGAAACTGCAACATTAGCATTAAATCCATCTGCAATCAACGTTAATCAAGGTGAAACCTTTACTGTGGATGTTATTTTAAATACAAACAATAATGATGTTGTTGCTACAAGAGCAATAGTTAATTATGACACAGCTAACCTTACTTTAACTGGATGGGATACAACCAATTCAATCTTTGCTGCTAACAATACTTGTGTCTATAATAATAAACCATGTGAAATAGTTGATAATAATACAAATAATGGTAGCGTTAGCGTTACTTTATCTAAACCATCTCCTGGCGTAAATACTTCTTCTGGATTAATAGTTACTCTTACTTTTCAAGCATCTGCAAGTGCACAAACTGACAATATAACTTTATCCTTTAATAGTAAAGGTGATTATACAGATTCAGATGTTATTTTTGATGGTAGTAGTGATGATGGTGTTGGAACGGATATATTGACTGGCGTTATGAATACAATAGTTACTATTGGATCGGCAGACACTACAGCCCCAACCTTAGCTGAAATAACAGCAGTATCTACACCAACATCTGATAGTACCCCTAATTACACCTTCAGCTCGACAGAGGCCGGAACTATAGCATATGGAGGATCTTGTAGTAGTTCAACTACACAAGCTTCAGTTGGCAATAATACAATTGCATTTAATTCATTATCTGATGGAACTTATTCTGATTGTACAATCACAGTCACTGATGCTTCAAATAATGCTTCTAGTATATTGAATGTAACAAGTTTCGTGGTGGATACTAGTATACCAGATAATACAGCTCCCTCAAGATCAGGAAAGTCGATTTCAAAAAATAATTCAAATGGGACTGTTCAAGCAATATTATCTTTTAATACCAATGAAGATGCTACATGTAGATATTCTACAATAGCTAATACAGCTTATGACTCTATGATAGAAATATTTACTACTACTGGCGGAACAGTGCATCAGACAACCGTCGATAACTTAGCAACGGGAAATGATTATAATTTTTATGTTAAGTGTGAAGATTCTAATGGAAATAGAAATAATTCTGATTATAAAATGGCACTTTCAACAGTGATAGCAACTGCAAACCCCGATGAAAATGCCACTGTTATTGAAAATACCTCAACTGAAATAAGCGTAAAAACCCCAAAAGTTAAAACTAATAGAAAAGGTACTAGTATAAAACTTTCAAAAAGTAAAAAAGTTTATTCTAAGGAAACAAAAATTAAATTTAAAGGCTCTGTATCTGGACTAGTAAACGGAAAGGTACAAGTTTATGTTAATAAAAAACTTAAGTACACCTTTAATATTGATAATAATGGAAATTGGGGTAAAAAAGTAAAATTAAAAAAGAATGGTACACATACTGTTAAATTTAAATATTTGGACAGTAATGATAATGTAGTATCAGAGTCTAGTAGTTATCGTGTTAAAATTGATACAAAAAAACCTAAGTTTAAGAAAATGTTGTCTTTTTTAACTAAGCATCGTGGAGATAAAATTTGGTGGAAAGCAACTGATAATAATAAGATAAGTTATTATAAATATTATTTCAATAATAAGAAGAAAAAAACTAGAAGAGCTTCATTTATAGTTCCAACAAATACTTCAAGAGGATTACATACACTTAAGATAAAAGCTTATGATAAAGCTGGAAATAGAGCTATTAAATATGTTATCATAAATGTTCGTTAGTTTATAAATTTCAGTAATCTTATTCTAAAGATTAAAAACATCCACTTTAGTGGGTGTTTTTTAATTTTTCTAAAAATATAATAGAAGCCATTATTATAATAATGCCTGCTATAAATATTCAATTAAATATTTATTTAATATAAGTACATAAAATTTGTATATTATAATAACTTCAGCTATAGTTAATTTATAGATACTCTTTAATATATTTAATAGCAAATAAGATTTTTAAAAATTAAATTATTATCAGGATTACCGTTTAAAAAGATTTCTTTTTGTGACTTAAATTAGTTTCAAATAGTAAATTAAAAAGTCTGACTTATGCTAAGTAAAATTTTAAAATTAGATTGGGTATTAATTATAGCCTCATTTTTATTGTTGACGATTGGATTATTTGCCCTATATAGTATTTCAGCCTCTGGAAAAACAGAAGGCGGTATGAGTATTTTTGGTAAGCAATTTATATTTGCAATAATTGGAATAGCCATGATGTTTGGATTATCTTTTGCGGACTATCGATATTTTCGATCACATAGTAAAGTCGTTTATTTCTTTATGATAGTTATTTTGATTGGAGTTTTATTGGTGGGAACTATAACTAGAGGAACTGTTGGATGGCTGGCTGTTGGAAATTTTCACATTCAGCCAGTAGAATTGGCAAAAGTGTTGCTAATTTTATCATTAGCGAGTTTTATAGCAAAGAGTAAGGCGGTTTTGAGTGAGTTATCAAGAATAATAACAACAGTTGTTTTAGCTAGTGTGGCAATATTTTTAATATTGCAACAACCTGATTTTGGAAGTGCTTTAGTGCTGTTTTCAATTTTAATAGCAATGATTTTATTGTCAGGAATTGAGTGGAAATATTTATTGGCAATGATTTTTATTGGAATTATTGTAGCGATTAGCGGTTGGTTTTTTTTAGCTAGCTATCAGAGAGATAGATTGATTAACTTTGTAAATCCAGGAAATGATCCACAGGGTAGCGGTTACAATGTTATTCAATCTGTTATAGCGGTTGGGTCTGGTGGCGTTGCGGGCAAAGGATTAGGGCAGGGCTCACAATCTCAATTAAATTTTTTGCCGGAAAATCATACAGATTTTATTTTTGCAGTGATAGTAGAAGAATTTGGCGCTTGGGGAGCTGGAATAGTCCTATTTTTATTTCTTGTTATTTTTTACAGATTAAAAAAAATTGCTGAAATTTCTGCAGACAATTTCGGCTATCTCGTTGTCATAGGAAGCATAGCGATGTTTTTTATCCAAGTTACAATTAATATCGGTATGAATATGGGAATTATGCCAGTTACGGGAATTCCTTTGATTTTTCTTAGCTATGGTGGGAGTTCTTTGATTTCCACTTTTATTATTTTGGGGATTATTAACAATATTTTTATAGTTGGTAAAAAAAGTGTGGAAACAAAAATTAAAGCTGAGGATGATTTTTAGAGTTTGAAAACTTATTTTTGAACTTAGCTATTGATTTTTAAAAATTAATATGTATAATATAACTATTATGGAAGAACAAGAATATAAATTAGAAGATTCAATTAAATGCCCGATATGTAAGGCAGATTATAATCGCTCACAAGCAGTAGTTTTAAAAGAAGATAACTCCCAAACTATTCTTCATATAACTTGCGGTAAATGTGGGACAGCAGTGCTAAGTTTCATCTCAAATGGTGCACAGGGAGTTGTAAGTATGAATCTGGCTACTGATTTGAACAAGCAAGAATCAAGAGTATTGTTTAATGGCAATTCAATACAGTTTGATAATGTTTTAGAAGTTTATGAAAAATTAAAACAAATATAATGTTTGTTTTAGAATATTTAGAGTGATTATTTAAATAAGATTTTATAGTTTTGAAATTGTATTTGCAGAAAGAATTATAATTTTTGCAGATAAGTTTCATTTTTTTAATTATGAAAAAAGAGATTGTATTAAAAGTAAAAATAAGAAATTCAAAGAAAGATAATCTAAAAGAGGGTTTGAAAAACAAGAAAATTCCCGCTGTTGTTTATGGTAACGGAATTAAAAATGAAAATTTGTGGGTGAATGCACTACTTTTTTCAAATGTATATGAAAAAGCTGGAGAAAATACCATCGTAAAGCTAGATATTGAAAATGGAGAAAAAGATAATGTTTTAATTTATGATTATCAAGCAGACCCTCTTAGCGATGAAATAGTTCACATTGATTTTTTGCGAGTTGATATGAAGAAGGGGATTGAGGCAGAGGTGCCATTGGTGTTTGTTGGAGAATCTTCTGCAGTTAAAGAATTGGGCGGAGTTCTAGTTAAGAGTCTAGA
Organism: Parcubacteria group bacterium M6-OD1-3; assembly: GCA_003056165.1. Classification (GTDB taxonomy): domain Bacteria; phylum Patescibacteriota; class Minisyncoccia; order Moranbacterales; family UBA9337; genus LSNR01. The sequence goes on from LSNR01000010.1 coordinate 37,538, forward strand.
TACTGTTACAGTTAAATCGTTGCCAGATAAAATTCCTTCCGAGCTAACAATAGATTTGTCTAAATTAAGTTCTTTCGAAGAACACTATAAGGTGTCTGATTTAAAAGTTGATGATGGCGTTGAGATAGTAACTGCTGGAGAAATTGTTATTGCTTCCGTAGCTCAACCAAGATCTGAAGAGGACTTAGCTAAGCTTGATGAAAAGGTAGAGGAAGATGTATCACAGGTTGAAGGTGCTCAAGAAGAGACTGAAGAGAGCAGTGATGAAGAAAAATCAGATGAATCAGAAGGTAAAACAGATAATCAAGAAGAGAAGAAATAAAAAATGGGAAAACTTCAAAAACCACCTCATCCTAATGAGGTGGTTTTAATGTTATTTTTAATTCTTTGCAATGCTTTTTTTGTGAAATACAGCAAGCAATATATTCGTTAACTTCTCTTCTGTTTTTATTATCTATTTTTCTAGATATTATACTAATACTTCTTTCCTATAAATATTTTTCTAATTATTACTTAACTTATTACTTACATAGTTTAGTATTCATTCAAAGTGTTGTAATTAATTATTGAAGTTAGAATACAGAATATTGACTTTGAAGAAGGGAGATAGTATAATAATTAAGTAAATATAATCTGCAATACCTTAATTTCAATGAAAAAATGATAAATGGAATTTAATGAAAAGGAATAATATTAAATTAACAAAAGAATATAGGCCGAGGTAGCTCAGTGGTAGAGCAAAGGACTGAAAATCCTTGTGTCGAGAGTTCAATTCTCTCCCTCGGCACTAAAAAATCTAAAATTAAATTCTTGTTACGATGACTATCTCGTAGACAACTTTGTAAATCTCCCATAAATCCTGAATGAGTTTTTATTTATTTGCACAGTAAGTCACTTTTTGAATATTTATTATCTCCTCTTATGGATTTTTTAATTTTCCAATATTTAATTGCATCACTTCTTTTTTTACTAGGATTATCCTTTAGAAAATCTCGAATATAAGTATTGTATTTAAATTGCGGTGCTATTTTTTTTACAAAATTTGGGTCATTTTTCAGTTCTTGTTCTTTGTGC
>LSNR01000011.1 GCA_003056165.1 Parcubacteria group bacterium M6-OD1-3
ACCTACTCCCTGTGTGCCATTGAGAGACGCCGACCACGCACACACTCATCACCAGCAAAAACAACGAACTTGATATTTTTTTTAATTTTTCCTTTCTTTTAAGATACGATAGGCTGTTTCCACCCCAGATGCTGTTGCTCCAGCATTTTCAAACGCATTATGGATATAGGGAACTTTCCAGGCGGTATATGGATGCAAAGTTGAAGTTACCTCTAAACAACCGGTTGCATTTATCACTACCACAGGATCATCAGTAGCATTCAAAACGTTTCTGACAATTGTTGGAATTCCACATCCGGCACAAGTTGCGTGTCCTGGTGCAAATTTTTTTGTCAATTTTTTATTCATAATTTTATTTTTCTTTTAAATAATCATCGTAATATTGTTTTAAGAATGATTCCTCATCTTCATTAATTCTCTTGCTCATTTTTTCAATAGCACTACTAATGCTTTGATTTACTGCAGACTCACTAACTCCCATTTTTTTTGCGACCTCTACTTTTGCCATTTCATCCAAAAAATGCATCCTTACATAACCTTGTTGTTTCGAAGGTAGACAATCCATTTCTTTTTCAATTATTTTTTTTAATTTCTTTTTATCAAAGATCTCTCCATTATTTACATTAAACATATGTTTATTGACAACATTTGGATTTAAATAAGTTTCACCAATAACACTACTGCTTCCGCCATTACCATTATTTTTGCTAAAATATAGTGATTGTGGACTTAACTTATAAAATATTCTTTGCAATTCCAAATATTTTTCTTGGGATATATTTAATTTTTTCGCAATTTCATTATCAGATGGCTTTCTCTCAAGGATTGTTATTAAATCATCTCTTACTCTTTTATATTCTTTAATACTCTTGCTTTCACCTCTAGAAATTGGACCAACTTTTCTAATATAATCCATTACCGCACCTCCAATTTTACATTCCACATAGACAGCGAATTCTCCTCCATTTATCTTTTTAAGATCTTTTTTTCTGACCGCCTTCATCACACCTTCTGCCCCCGCCAACTCTAATTCATCTGAAGAAAAAAATTGTATCAAATTGTTTTGTTTCAATATTTTTGCTACTACTCTTTTAATTAAATAATCATATTTTTTAATAGCTTCTTCTTCTGCCTCTTTATTTTTTCTTTCAATTGATACTTCCTCTTCGCCATTTGTTAAATAAGTTTTCCTATTTTTTCTATCTTCAGAACACCTTTCTCCTCCAATATTTAATTCTTCTCGGAACATATTCGTAAATATTAAAAAATTATTAGAAATAAAACATATTAATTTCTGTTTTCCTCTACAAATTTTCTTTGTGCTTTTTTGGCAATTTTAATACATTCTTCTGGGTTGTAACCTAAATCGTCGCACCAACGAATTGTGGAAAAATAATATTTCCCAATTCTTTCTTTAATTCTTCATCGGTATGTGTATCTTTATTTTTTAAATCACCTCGCTCCCAGCGACAAATATCACCAAATATTTTTCCCATCCGCACAATAATTTGTCCTAATAATAATTTTTCCTCTCCCCAAATTTCTCTGGATTGTTTTAACAATTCTTTAATTTCCATAGTTTTTTAACTACATAATATTATTTCTCTCCTAAATGAGAATTGTGTAACACTACACAATATACAAAATCTGTTTTTGAATTTTTAATATTTAGCAATTATTTATTTTCTATTGAATATATTTTATTTTTTCTTTCAATTTTTTGGCAATCAAATCTTCAAAAACTTTTTCAATTTGTTTGGCGAAAATATCGCGACCACCTAAGCCGTAAATATAACTTGCAACTTGTATCTTCGTTAATTTATTAGTAAATGCAGTATTTACTATCTCCGAATACAATGGTCCAACCGAACCAAATGGCATTACTCGTTCCATCACTGCTACACTTCTTGCCTTTCCTAAAACTTTTGCAACTTCCCGATATGGAAAAGGTCTAAACATTTTTATTTTTAATAAACCAACTTTTTTTCCTTCCATCCGCATTTTATCCACTACATCTTTAGCTGTTCCCGCCGTTGACCCCATCAAAATAATAATCTGTTCAGCATCCTTTGTTTGATATTCCTCAATGACACCGTATTTTCGTCCAGAAATATTTTCAAATTCTCCAGTAATTTTTTTATAACTTTCAGCAACTTTATCTATTATTTCCGCTTGCGCTATCTTAAATTCAAAATATGAATTCGGCAAGGCTACTGCTCCAAAAGTTTTTGGATTATCAATATCTAGGAGAGAATTTTTTGATTGATATTCGCCTACAAAATTTTTTACAACTGCATCTGGCAAAGTTTCTAAAACTTCCACGCTGTGCGAAGTTGTAAATCCATCCATAATAACCATCGTCGGTATTTTTGTTTCTTCTGCTAGTTTTGTTCCAATAATCGTATTGTCATAAACTTCTTGCGCATCTTCAGAAAATAATTGTATCCAACCAGTATCGCGTGCACCCATCACATCGCTATGATCGCCGTGAATATTTATCGGCGCTGACAATGCTCGAGAAGAAATGAGCATTACAATCGGTAATTGCATTCCACTGGCAATGTATAAAATCTCATTCATTAGAGCTAATCCTTGAGAACTGGTTGCTGTCACGGTTCTCGCGCCTGCCACCGAAGAACCAACACAAGCTGAGATAGCGGAATGTTCCGACTCAACTGTAATAATTTCCGTATCCACTTTTCCATCCGCTTGAAATTTAGCAAAAGCCTCCACAATCGGTGTTTGTGGAGTGATTGGATAAACTGGCATTACATCAGGCTCAACTTGACGCAAAGCTTCCGCTGATGCTGCACCACCAGTTAATGCCTTTTTAATATTTTGTATTCTCTGTTTTTTCATTTATTTTTCATTAAGGCAGTCTCACTTATAATTAAACACTATTTCATTAGCTATTAACTATCCATCACCATTTTAATTGCTTTTGCTGGACAAACTTGCTCACAAACACCACAACCTTTGCAAAAATTATAATCAATCACCGCCAACTTCTTTTCATCACCATTGGCTTCCTTAATTTTTTTCAAAACTATACACGCATCTGGACAATGCTTAACACAAGTCCCACAACCGATGCACTTATTTCTATCTACAATTGGTGTCACATTTCTCCAGTCGCCGGTTTTAGTAGCCTTATCTATATTGTGTTTTATATTATTTTTCATTTTATAATTTCTTTCATCAACAGTGAGTTTGTCCGTCTATTGACCGACGAAAATCTTACTGCCAGAAAGCATTGAAAAATATTAAATATTTTTATAAACTATCGTAGCCCTTTTCAATAGCTAGGATATTTTTTTTTGTCAGAGTTTCTCCAATCTTTTTTTCAAAAATTCTTTTAAATTGCTCCACGGCAGTTTCCAGTTTGACAATTTCAATAACTTGAATTAATTTTCCCAAAATAATTCCATTAGTATAATTACGTCCAATGATATCCATTGCTATCATATTGGCATCAATTGTTTTTATATTTCCTTTAAAATCATGGATTTCTTTTCTAATAACCTTCTCTGTTTTTATGGTGTTAATTATCAAAGATTCATCATCATCCAAATTGTTAGCAACATTTTCACTTTTAATAAGCGTATCGTCCAGTACTACCGCCACATCCGGATCAACAATCGGCTCGTGATTTCGTATTGGCTTGTCGGAAATTTTTACATAAGTCTTGGTTGGAGCACCACTTCGTTGTGGACCATAAAAAGAAAAGGCTTGTACGAACTTTCCTTCCGCCATCGCCGATTGTGCCAAAACTTCAGCAATACTTTTCGCGCCCTGCCCAGCTCTAGCAAAAAAAACTATTTTGAATATATTATTACTAAAATTCATTTTTTATAAAATTAAAGTTATTTATATCTTAAAGCTTTTAGCGTATCTAAAGCAGCTGCTCTTTTCGCTGGATAAAACCCAGTTATCAATCCAACCAATGTGGAGAATACTATGACAAACACTACAAATAAAAGCGGAATGTAAAATAAATCTATTTTCGCCCCACCAAAATTTACTGCAATCAAATTTAAAATAAAATTAAAAAACTTTGTTCCTAAATAACCTGTCAACACTCCCAGCGTTCCACCCAAAAAACCGATTAGAATTGATTCTGTTAAAAACATACTCCAAATATCTTTTGCTGAAGCTCCTAACGATTTCATTATAGCAATTTCTTGAGTTCTTTCCAAGAGAGAAATTGTCATAGTATTAAACATTCCAATAGCACTTACAATTAATGCCAACATTCCAAATGACAATAATACAATTTGTATGACGCTAAATATTTTTCTAGTCTGATCAACTGTATCAGAGATAGCAGAAACTAAATAACCTTTCTCTGCCAGAGCCTTACGAACTGGATCAATTTGATTGTTTGAAGTAACTTTAATTTTTACTCTGTTATAATAGTCAAAACCCATTCCTGCAACCGAGCTAATTGGAATATAAACATTTGCCTTATTTTCATTTTTTATAACACCTTTAATCAAATATTCCTTTGAAAAAGTCTTTTTGGGTGCGCCATCTTTCTTATTTTCTGAAGGAATAGCTATATCAATTATAATTTTTTTATCTTGAAAATTATTAACATTTATATGCAACAGATCGAGTAAATTTTTAGTAACAATTGCTGTATTTACATCTTTGACAGAAAATAGTTTTCCATATTGAACATTAACGCCCTCCATTCGAAAAAAATTTGAATTAACAATATTTATTTTTGTATCGGTCGTAAAGTTGTCATTGTGAATTTGTACCTTCTGTGTGATAACTGGTGTTGCATTGACAATTCCGTGGATATTTTTAATAGCTGGCATTTCTTTCTCCATGATTACACCCTCGTCTGTATTCCCCGAAAATACATCAAGAGAAAGTAAAGAATCGCTAGTGGCAATTTTTTCCAAAACGACTTTTTGCATTCCATAGCCCAAAGAAACGAGAAAAAATATTGAGGCAATACCAACACTAATCCCCATTATTGTTAAGAATGTTCGCAAACGATTATTTTTAAACGATCGTGCTGATATTTTAATTGTATCTAGTATTCGCATATTTTTGATATTAAAACAAATATTCCGCCTAAGACATTCCATATCCAATCATCAATATTAAATCCATTTTTTTAGATATTTTTTTGGCCGTTTTCTTATTGAAGCCAACACCGCCGACTCTTTCTGGTATATCTAATAAATTTTGAAATTTTTCTCTATCAATTTTATTTATTATTCTATGCTTAACAGCTTCTCTTAGCCTATTCAACTGACTGAATTTTATATTTATATCAACTTGCGATAATAAATATTTTAAAACAATTTCAGTTCTCTTATCGCTACCTATTTTTTTTGTCGCTGATACACTATGTGCAACAGCAATAAATGATTCTATTTTTTGCGAAACTTTTTTGGCTGTTCTGGCATCCATATCTAGCCCACCTCGCTCTTCTGAATCATCCAATCTTCTGTAAAGCTCTTCTTCATCCACTGTCCCTAAAATTCTTTGCCTAACGGTGTCTTCTAGGAATTTAACTTGTCTCTCGTCCATCTCAATCAATAACGCTCGTGTCAAAATTTTAGCTTTCATCGGTGTTATCAACATTTTAATTTGCTCTCGACTTAAGCCCTGAAAATTTCTAAATAAAACTTCAAGTTTGCTCATTTCGTCAGAGTCCTTATTATCAGTCTTTGTAATTTCCCCGCTAGTATCTCTAAATTCTTGATTGATGATTTTCCCATCTTTCATATATATAATATGATCACCCCATACTATATTATCAGGATTGTGTGACACCATTATGATAGTTTTCTCCTCTTTCCTATTTAAATTACTTAAAATTTTCATTACATTATTGGCAGATTTCGAATCCAAATTTCCTACCGGCTCATCTGCCAATAAAATTGGCTGACTATTTATAATTGCTCGAGCAATTCCTATCCGTTGTTGTTCTCCTCCAGAAAGTTCAGTTGGAATTTTGTTAGCATGTTCTTTAATGCCAAATCTGTCCAAAAGCTTTAAAGCCTTTGTTTCTCTTTGTTTTTTGCTATAATTTGTAAAAATTTGCGGGATAACAACATTATCCAAAACACTAAGCGTCGGAATGAGGTTATAAGACTGAAAAATCATTCCAATTGTTTTTCTGTGAAAACGAACTTTCGCACTTTCAGTCATCTTATAAAGATTTTTATCTTCCACAAGAACTTCACCATCATCCGGTTTTTCTAATCCAGAGATAGTATTGAGCAAACTTGACTTTCCACATCCTGATGGTCCAAAAATAATTACAAAATTATTTTTTTCTATTTCCAAATTCACATCAAAAAGAGCCTGGAAAGCATTGGCTTTGTTCTTATTATATGTAAGGTTAATATTCTTTAATTTAATCAGTGTTTCTGCCATTTTGTTTTGTTTTTGTTAAAATTTCATCAATAAAATAAAACCACAATGTAATTATTATACCACCTTTTTGAAAAAATACGAAACTGATTTTAATACCAGCATTGTTTTCAAAGTAACAAATAAAAATTCCACTGTCTACTAAAATTTAAATTTCATTGTTTTTACAAATCTTAGCATATTTCCAAGCACTGGGACGAATTTTTCTCTCTTGTGTTTTAAAATCAACTTCCACCAAACCAAATCTCGGCCAATAACCCTTATCCCATTCAAAATTATCCAATAATGACCAATAAAAATACCCTCGCACATCCACGCCTTCTTCAATTGCTTTATGCACCCAACGCAAGTGTTCTTTAATAAATTGCTCTCGCCGACTATCATCCGCATCCGCCAAACCGTTTTCGGTGATATAAATGGGAAGACCATATTTCTTCAAATCTTTTAAAATTCTATAAATACCTTTTGGATATATCTCCCACTCCAAATCGCTAACTATACGATCATTTGTCTTAATAATTTGAACTGGAAGTTTTATCTTTTTATGAAAATAATATTGAACCGTTAAAAAATCATTTTTTCCACTTACCATCTTTAAAAATTTATCTCTAGAAAAATAATTTGCTACTTTTAACACAAAATTATTCAATTTTGATTTCTCATTGATAGCCTCAAAATCTGTAATAATGTTAGCAAAACCAATCTTACAATCATTATTTAAATTATGAATAACATTATACGCTTCATTATGTGTCATTGCTAATATTTTATAAACTCGCCAAGCCGATAAAATACTTTTTTTTTGCGGTGGCCATACTCCAGTAATATATGAACTAGCGATAACAGACATTGGCTCATTAATAGTTATCCAAAAATTTACCAAATCTCCCAAGTTAGCGACCACGAATTTCACATAATTTGAAAAATGTTCAGGAAATTTCTTATTATATTCTCCTCCTTTTTTTGATAACCAAACCGGATTAGTCCAATGCCACAAAGTCACCATCGGTTCCAGCCCTCGTTTTTTTAATGCCAAAATAACTTTCCGGTAATGTTCAATTTCTTTTTCGTCAAACTTTCCTTCCTCTGGTTCAATCCGCGACCACTCAATGGAAAAACGATGCGCGTTGTGCCCTAATTCTTTGGCAATATCAAAATCCTCTTCATAACGATTATAGTGATCACAAGCCTTTTCAGAGATATAGTTCTCCAATTCAAACATTTCCGGAAATTTTTCTTGTTGCCATTTTTTCCATTTGTCGCCCGCCTCCTTTGCCAATCGCTCAGCATTTTTTTTCTCCCATTCACTCCAACTATTTTTATTTCCACCCTCAACCTGATGAGCGCTAGTTGCCGAACCCCACAAAAAATCTTCTGGAAATTTATTCTTTAATTCTATTTCTGACATTTTTTTTACAACAAAAAATCACACCAATAAATTATTTTTAATTTCTATAATAATATTATGCATTTCAGTTAAGTTACCTGAAATCATTGAGCGAACATCTTTTATGGCAGTAGTTTTGTCAAATTTATCAGTAAAACTTTTTAACTCTTCATAGTTCTTTTTTAAATAATTACTACCGCTTAATTTTTTTCCGAACTTTTCACAAGTACTATCTAATAAAAGTAATCCTAAGTTTATTGCCATTAGCGTATCTTTAAAACATAACGACAAATCATTGTCAGTTTTTTCTTCACACTGCTTAATTCTATTCAAAACGCCCGATATTTTCGTTGTTTCTAATAAAAAATCCAATTGCTCACCAATTTTTTGTTCAAATAAATTATCTTCTTTTTTGCTATCTGATTGTTCAATTAAATTATCTTTGATCGAATCAACTGGTTTTTCCATAATATTATAATCATATTACTTCAATAAAAAATTTATAAATATCAACTATCCATTAAAACCTAGCATCCTTATCTATAGATATCTTTTTCTTTATTGACCTGGCTCCACGAATAATTTTTGTCCAAACCTTATCTTTTCTTCTACTAATTTGAGTTTTTAATTCATCGACAACAATATCAATAGAGCCTTCGATACTATCAGAAATTTCTTCCGCTCTAAATTTATTTTTTGGAACAGTTATCATAACCTCCACTCGAAATTTCCCCCGCTTATCTTTCCCAACTTCTATTTCTGTTTTAATAATTTTATCCAATATTTTATTAACGGCAGTGAGACGCTTTTCAATATAGTCTCTAGTTTTCTCATCTACTTTAACATTTTTAAATAGATATTTTATGTTCATAATATTACTTATCAGTTAAATGTAAAAAATGCTTTTTAAAATTTAACTAAAACAAATTAAAGCAAATTAATTTTAAACTTCCTCCTCACACATTATTATACAACATTTAAGAATGATAACAACCGGTTTAAAATCCTACCATTTGAAGTTCTTCTTCCAGTTGCACACCATAGTTATCTCTAATTTTTTGTTTTATCAGACTAATTAAAATTATCACATCCTCAGCAGTAGCCTGACCAGTGTTAATTATGAAATTACCGTGTTCTTCGCTTACTTTTGCTCCACCAATTTGTTTTCCCATTAAGCCGAACTGCTCAATCAAAAAGCCGATTGGAATTTTTCCATCCTCATTAACAACACCTCGTCGTCTAGCATTTTCTGCTATTTCAACATTATGCTTTTCAACAACTTCTATTTGTGCAGTATTTTTAAAAACACTACCAGCACTGGGAAATTTCGGGTAACTGTTTTTTCTATGTTGTACACTTTTATCTATCAAATTCTGAATATAGTTAGGATCTTTTTCCTCAAATTTCAAAATTGCACCCCAAATTAAATATTTCTCCTTCTTTTTAAAAATACTGTCCCGATAAACAAACTGACATTCTTCTCGATTAAATTTTTTAAATTCTTTTTTTTCCAAATCAAAAACTTTTACCGCTTCAATCGAATCACTCATCGCCACTCCAAAAGCACCTGCATTACCTTTAATAGAACCACCAACCGTCGCACGAGGAATTCCCACCGACCATTCCAAACCACTTAAATTTTTTTTCGCCAATTCCAACGCCAATCCCGCCAATCCGGCACCAGCACCACAAAATACTTCAATATTTTCACCGCTTTTCGCTTTATTCAAATCATTTAAAATTTCATACCCACCATTTTGTATTTTCAAAACCAATCCAGCAAAACCTCTATCACTAACAAGCAAGTTTGAACCTCCGCCTAAAAAAAATATTTTTTGATTATTATCTTTTGCCCAAACCAATGATTCCATCAAATCATTTTCATTTTTAATCTCCACAAAAAATTTTGCCGGTCCGCCAATTCTAAAAGTAGTATATGGAGCCAAAGATATATTTTTTTGAATATCAATATTCATTTGTCTTTTGCAATTTATTCTTGTTCTGCCGGTTTTTGTTTACTCCTCGATTCACTGATCAAACAAATATTTCTAAATATAATTTGTTTACCATCATCAGTAGTTTTAGCATTCTCAGTTATACCAAAAGAATAAGTATTGCCCACGGTAATTCCCAGTTTCTGAAAATCAGTTTGCGCCCTACTTGGTTGACCATCTCTTTTTGTTTGAAAAAAAGAATAATAAGTTCCTCCCGCCTTGATTACAATTCGACCGTTGTCAGATTTCACTTCTTCCACGGTCAAATCCACAAATTTAATATCACCCATAGTTTTTTTTAAAAATTATTATTTATTTTATTATTTTATTAAACTCTTGTTTTGTCCAGACTAATTATAGCACAATTTTTTATAAATTGGAAAAATAAAACAACAGTTTTTCCATCAATTGATAAACAAGCAATTTCACTATTGTTAAAGAATTATTTTCCCGCCAATTTATGTGTTACTCGCCAAACATCACCAGCACCGAGGGAAATTATTATATCATCTTTACCGATTTTGTCTTGCAAAAAGTTTATAGTCTCTTCTATGGTTGGAATATATTCAGCCTTGTTTTTGTTGATAGAATATTTATTAATTTTGTCCACCAAGTCTTGCGAACTAACCTTACCGGAGTTTTCCCGCACACTTCCATAAATATCCAACACAAAAACTTTGGTACAGTCATCAAAGCTTTGCGCAAAATCTTCCAGCAAAGCTTCTGTTCGAGTAAAAGAATGCGGATGAAAAATTGCGATAATTTTTTTGTCCGAATAAATTTTTAGAACTGTTTTTAAAGTTGTTTTTATTTCTTCAGGATGATGCGCGTAATCATCAATCAAAATTGCTCCATTCTTTTCTCCGATATATTCAAAACGACGAACCATCCCGGAAAAATCAGCCAAAGCTTTTTTAACATTTTCCATATCCAATCCCAACTTATGGCAAAAAGTAATGACCGCCGTAGCATTTAAAGCATTGTGCTTCCCCACTAACTGAGTTGTAAATTCTCCCAATAAATTATTTCTGTGCAAAACTTCAAATATTTGTTGCGGTTTTTTTGTAGATTTTTTTAATTTAATTTTCAAATTATCAATCAAAAAATCGCTGTCCTCCGTAAAACCGTAACTCATTTTTTGACAACCGACACCATCAGCAATTTCAACCACATCGCGGCTATCATTGCAATAAATCAAAAATCCGTGTTGGGGAATTTTTTTTACAAAATCCACAAAAGCTTTTTTATAATCGGCAAAAGTTTTGTAAAAATCTGGATGATCATAATCAAGACTAGTTAAAATAACTGACCACGGATTGTAATGTTTTAATTTATTTTGATATTCATCAGCTTCAATTACAAAATAATCACCTCTACCTGTTAAACTGTTTCCTTGCCAATCAATCACCTTACTTCCAACAATCGCGCTTGGTTTTAAATCCAATTCATTCAAAACAAATGCCAACATTGCCGTCGTAGTTGTCTTTCCATGTGTCCCGCAAACCGCAATTCCAGTTTTTTGATTAAACAATTCTGCCAATGCTTCCGGATAAGAAAACGTTTTTATTTTCTTTCTCCGTGCTTCCATAAATTCAAGGTTATTTTCTTTTATAGTAGTTGAATAAACAACTTTAAAGATATCCCGAGAAATATTTTTCTTATCATAATTATCAAAAACTTTTATCCCCGCATGTGCCAAAACATCACCATAAAAATGATCGCCATTATCCGAACCAGAAACGTCATAGCCTAAATTTTTATACATCAAAGCCAGCGCCGAAGTCCCCGCTCCTTCAATTCCGATAATATAAACTTTTTTACCTACAATATCTTCCATATTTTTTAACAGTAAAGTTCAAAATCACTATTACCGCAATTAGTTAACTAACTCTAATAATCCTTTGGCGATTTTTTCAGAAGCATCAGAATGATAAAATTTTGCAATATTGTTGCTAAGATTTTTTCGCAAATCTTCATCCTGAAATATTTTATTGATTTTTTGCAATAAAATATGTCGTCCTAAGTTTGATTCCTCTAAAACAATCGCTCCACCTTCTTCGGATAAAGCATAGGCGTTCATTTTTTGATGATTGTTTGCCGCCGTTGCCAAAGGAATTAGGATAGCTGGTTTTTTATTGGCGGCAATTTCCGAAATAGAGTTAGCTCCCGCTCGACTAATAACAATATCCGCTCCCGCAAAAGCATCTTTTAGGTCATCCAATTCTAAAAATGGCACAGGATAATATCCTCGTCTCCCTTCCTTTACTCCTGCTAATCGTGATTGATGGATTGCCGTTTTATAATTTTTTTCTCCAGTTTGATGAATTACTTGTGCAACTTTTAAAATCTCATCCAAAGCATTTGCGATAGCTTCGTTTATTTTTTGTGCACCCTGACTACCGCCCAAAACCAAAATTATTGGCCTCGACTCGGTCAAATTAAATTTTTGCAAGCAAGACTCTTTGCTACCCATAACAATATCTTCTCGCACTGGATTTCCAGTTAAAAATGTTTTGCTTTCTACAAAATATCTTTTGGCACGCGGATAAGAAACGGCAATTCTTTTGGAAAATTTACCGACAATTCTATTGGCTATTCCTGGGATAGAATCAGATTCGTGAGTTAAGACTGGAATTCTGTAAATCCATGCCACAATTACTATTGGAACAGAAGCATATCCTCCTTTAGAAAAAATAACGTCTGGCATAAACCACAGCAAATGCCACAGTGATTGAACAATTCCAATTGGTATTTTAAAAACATCTACAATATTAGCAAAAGAAAAATATCGCCGAGCTTTTCCACTCATCACATATTTACTATTAATGGTGTTTTCTTCCATGACTTTCTTCTCCAAATCTCCCTTTGGACCCAAATACAAAAAATCAGCCTGATTATCAGTCTCTCTTATTTTTTTTGCCACGGCCACTAATGGAAAAATGTGTCCGCCTGTTCCGCCACCAATTAAAACTATGTGCATAAAATTTGAGATATTAATAATTAATAATTATTTTTCTATTGCCATTCATACGAGGCAAACGCCCATTCTATCATATTTCTAGCATCACGCCAACGATAAGGGTCATTCAAAACCACTGCAATAATTTTGTGCTTACCGGCTTTATCAATGGCTGCCAACATTAATGATTTTCCTGCCAGTGGCGTAAATCCAGTTTTTGTTCCTAAACAATTCGGCATCTCTCCCAATAAACGATCGGTATTAAAAATAGTATGAGATCGCTTACCATCTATTGAATATATTTTTGTTCCCGGCGTTTTAAAAATATTCCAAATTGTTTTATATCTCATTGAATAAGCAGCAATTCTCGCAACATCGTAAGCACTGGAATAACATTCATCTTCATGCCCGTCAATTTCCAATCCTGAAGGTGTACAAAAATGAGAATTTTTGAGACCCATTTCTTTAGCTCTTTTATTCATCATTTCAGCGAATTTTTTTTGTGACCCAGCGATATGTTTGCCTAAGGCTGTTGCCGAATCATTAGCGCTATTCATTAACATCGCCATCAATAAAGATCTTGCAGAAATTTTTTCACCAATTTTCAATCTATTACTGATACAATACCCTGATCGAGGACAACCAATTTTTGTCCCCTCGATATAAACAGCTTCTCCATCAATAGTAACTACCTCTTTATCTAAATCTTTGATATTCTCCATAACCAAAATCGCCGTCATTAATTTAGTTAACGAGGCTATCTGTCTCTGTTTTTCTCCATTTTGATAATATAACAATGTTCCAGATTCAGCATCTAAAATAACCGCAGCGTGTGCATTAGGGATAACCAAATTTGAAGCATTTTTCTTTTTTATCGGTTTATAAACTGGCACAGGGAAACTGTATTTTGAGACCATATTTTCTTTTTCAATACTTCTATTATCATAGTCTCCTTTGACAGCGGAATTCTCTGAAAAAATTTTCCCATTATTCTTCGCGTCATCTTGTCCAAAAGAAAAATTATGTCCGTAAAAAACAAAAATACAAACTATTGCCACCAAAAATACGACTGCAATTTTAATCGTCGCTTTTCTTCTTCTCATTCCGATTTTATTTTTCCGAATGGATGTTGATGATTGATTCAACTCGTTCATCGGTTGAAAGTTTTTCATAATCAGGCAATTCTTTTATATTATTTATACCTATTTTCTTTAAAAATTCAAATGATATTTCGTAAAAATAACTTCGTTGATTTGTGCTTTTCGTTTTTTTAATTATCAATCCTTGCATTAATAAATTTCGTAAAATAAAACTGGAATTAACACCTCGTATCGCATCAATTTCCGGCCTACTAATCGGACCGCGGTAAGCAACAATCGCCAAAGCCTCCAGAGCAGTTTTACTTAAAGAATTTTGCAGATCCTTCTTAATCATTTTTTCGATATAATCGGCATTGTCGGGATTTGTCACCATCTGTATTTTAGCATCTTTTTCAATAATAGTTAAACCTCGCTTATTTTGGGCATAATCCTCAACAATATCCGCAACAATCTTTTCAATTTCCTGTTTATTAACTTTTATATTTTTTGCCAGCTGAATAATACTGACTGGACTGCCCTTTATAAACAATGTGCTTTCTATAATAGATTTTATTCTTTCTTTTTTCATTTTATTGATAAATTTAGATTTAGAGTTTATATAATTAATCTTGCCTCTCCTTCAGTGTGATATCATAAAACATTTCTTGTTGTTCCACTATTATTACTTTTTGCTTGACCATTTCTAACATTGCTAAAAAGGAAACTATTACATCCACCCGACTCGTTTCTTCTCCAACCAGCTTATTAAAAGATGTTTCCGCCTTTTTTTTCAAAATATCCCGCAAAACATTAATTCTCTCCTTCAAAGAAATAATCTTTTTAACTCGCTCTTCATCCAGTTTTTCCATAACGGGAACCTCAGACAAAACATTTTCATAAATATTTCTTAATTCTTTGACACCAATATTTTTCGGCGGATTAAATATCGGCTCCTTACCGTAAAAACTTTCTCTGGAAAATGAGCGTTTTTTATTCTCAATCATTGCACCCAAGTCAATTGCTATATCTTTGAATTTTTTATACTCGGCAATCTGTTTCGCCAAATCCACAATTTCCTCTTCCTCATCATTATCCAGAACCAATAATGGCAATAATGATTTCGATTTTATCAAAATCAATTTTGACGCTACTGTTAAAAACTCCGCCAAATTCGCCAAGTCAATTTCTTTTTTGTTTTCCAAATAGTTTAAATATTGATTTGCCACCTGTGCCAAACTGATGTTAGTTATATCCAGCTTTTCTTTGCCAATTAACTCCAATAACAAATCCAACGGACCCTCAAATTGTTCCAATTTTACATTATACATATCAATTTATATATCAACCGTACTAATATTACTATTTTTTTCAGAAAATGGCAATTAAACGCACCTACATTCTACTCCCAATCTTAATCTAGAAAAAAAACACGCTAACCATAAGTTGCGCATTTTTTCAGTGAATTGTTATTATTGTTGCTTGAAATGTTTTTCAAAAGTCGGAACAATTTGTTTTTTTCGCGAAACTAATTTATCAACGAATAATGTTCCCTCTTGTTCTTCCGCTTTAAATAATTTTGTAAATAATTCATTTTCTTCATTTCCCGAACAAAGCGTCCAACTTTTCTCTTCCAAAATATCAATTACCACAAAAAATACTCCCATTAAATTATCCGTTTTTTTAATTTCTTTCAATTTTTCCAAAATTTCATCTTTTTTATCCAAAGCAAAGTTTTTATTGGTCGTTTCCATAACACCAATGCCATAATCATCCCCATCGAAATTGAAAATTTTGTAATCCAATTTAATCAATTTTTCTGTGCTAATATCGCCAAGGTCACTTTTGGCATTAAACATTTCCAGACTGAATTTTTCCAAGTCAGAAATTTTGGCTATTTCATTTAATTTCTCAACCAACTTCTTGTCAATTGCTGTTGTAGTCGGCGAACGAAAAAATAAAGTGTCCGAAATTATTCCCGCTATCAGAATAGACGCTATGACTTGTGATATTTCAACGACTTCATTAAAATATTTTTCCGCAATGATTGAACAAGAAGACCCTAGTGGTTTAATATAAATTGAAATTGGTTTATCAGTTTCCAATTTAATTTTATGATGATCAATAATTTCCACGATATCTAAATCGTTAATATTATCAATACTTTGCTTTTCTTCATTATGATCAAGCAAAATTATTTCTGCTCCTTGAGGCAATTCGGAAATTTGTTTCGGAGCTTGGACGCCAAATTCATCCAATATAAATTGTGTTTCTTTGTTTAATTCTCCTAAAGCAAATGCCTGAGCTTCTGTGTTTTGCTTAATTAAAAAGTTTTGATAAGCAATTGCACTACAAATCGTATCCGTATCTGGATTTTTATGACCAATGATGTGTTTCATAATTTATGAATAATTATTTAGTATCACTTTTGTGGACCAGACAGGACTTCTCCTCACTCCGACTCGGAGCCTGGGTACTCGCGCCTGCTCGCACCCTTCAAGTCCTTAATAATAACACTGAGAGTTTTCTTTTTAAATTATAATTTATGAATAATTATTTAGTATCACTTTTGTGGACCAGACAGGACTTGAACCCGCTGCCTCCTCAGTGCAAATGAGGTGCTCTACCAGATGAGCTACTGGCCCGTTTTTATCACTCCTTTTTTTCTATTATTTTTTCAATGAATGACTTTTATGAGAATACTATCGTTGCCTCTCTAATAAATATTGGAATGATTTACCAGATGCCTGTCTAACGAATAGTGGAAGCTACCGGCCCGTTTTTCGTCAAGGAACTATTCACTAATCAGTCTCACTAAAAACTAAAAAGAATTATACACCACAAATAATATTTTGTCTAGCGCCTAAATCAAAAAGTAAACTTAAAATCTAAATCAAATTTCCCATCTACAGAGTTAACTCTGTAGATTTGTTTTATTTGCGGAAGCGAGAGGATTCGAACCTCTGGTACCGGTTAAGGTACGACGGTTTTCAAGACCGTTGCTTTCGACCACTCAGCCACGCTTCCATACCAGTCACTATACCAGCTGGAAATATATTTGTAAATATGTTACTATTATAGAGTAAAGAAATTATATAATTATACTATTTATATGCAAAGTATAGATTTGCGAAAAAATAAAACCGGACCTTCTAGAAATTTAAAGCACAAAAGTGAGCTGGAACAACCACACGATTTTATGATTGAAGAAAAAAGCAATGTTTTGCTTGAGTGGCAAGGACCCGAATTTGAACATTATCCAAAAGAAAAACGCTGGTATCTAATCGCATCATTGATTTTGTCTGCTATTATAATTTATGCTTTGATAGTAAACAGTCCTATTATGGCAATTACTTTTGTTTTAATTGGTATTGTTGGGTATATTCAATTGGAAAAATCTCCGCGAGTTTTAGATTTTAAAATAACACACGATGGTATAATGGCGGGAAACGAACTTTATGATTTTGACAATATTGAATCCTTTTGGATTTTTTATGAACCGCCTCATACCAAAATTCTCAGTCTTCACATAGATGCCCTATTTGCTCCCTATGTCCACATCCCCGTTCATCAGATAGACCCAGTAAAACTCCGCGAAATACTCTTGGATTTTGTTCCCGAAGAAAAACAAAGACCAACCATAGTCGACACAATTGAACGACTTTTGCACATTTAAGATGGCGGGAATGTTCCTATAGCTCAGCTGGATAGAGCGTTGGCTTGCGGAGCCAAAGGTCGGAGGTTCAAATCCTCCTAGGGACACATAATATTATCACAATGTATGATAGATTTAGATCTTCAAATTGATAAACTTTCCAAAGTGGGACCGAAACAAGCACAAAAATTGGAAAAGCTCGGGATTAAAAATGTCCGGGATTTTTTGTTTCATTTTCCAGCTCGCTATGATGACCTTTCAAAAATTAAAAAAATTTCCGAGTTAAAAGCAGACGAGAATACTACAGTTACTGGAAAAATTATCAAATTTGCAACCAAGCGAAGTTGGCAAAAAAGAATGAAAATTATAGAAATTGTTTTGGCCGACGATACTGGAGAAATCAAGGCGGTTTGGTTTAATCAAGATTATTTAATCGAGTCTTTCTCGTATTCTTACAACAAAAATATTCGCCTCAGTGGAAAAGTAAAATTAGATAAAAATGGATTCTCAATGTCCAACCCTGTTTGGGAACCGGTTTCCAAATCACCAAACCATACCGGCAGGATTGTACCAATTTATCCGGAAACAAAAGGTGTTACTTCTCGTTGGCTTCGTTGGCAAATCGAAAATATTTTTCGAGCTGACTTCGAAATTGAAGATTTTCTTCCTAAAAAAATTCTAGAAAAATATAATCTACCCTCTCTTAAAAAAGCTCTTTACGACTTGCACTTCCCTGCTTCTGAAAATTCTTATCTTGTTGCTCAAAAAAGATTTGCTTTTTCTGATATGTTTTTAATCCAACTTAAATCACTGCAAATAAAACAAAATTTAAAAAATGAAAACGCGCAAATCTTTAAGTATAATAAAAAAATTACCGAAAAATTTTTAAATTCCCTACCATTCAAACTAACTAGAGACCAACAAAAAGCTTGGCGAGAAATTAGAAAAGATTTAAACAGACCTAATCCAATGAACAGACTCCTAAATGGAGATGTCGGTTCTGGAAAAACCGTTGTCGCTATGCTTGCGTCAATACAAATAGCCAAGGCTAATTCTCAAATCGCACTAATGGCACCGACGGAAGTTTTGGCGTACCAACATTTTAAAAGTTTTTCAGATTTTTTTTCCGACTTCAATATTTCCATCGGACTATTGACTGCTTCCTATAAAATTATTTTTAAAAACGGTAATGAACAAAAAATTAAACGCGACGAAATGTTGGATAAAATAAAAACTGGTGAATTAGATATCGTCATTGGCACACACGCTCTTATTCAAAAAGATGTCGCTTTCAAAAACTTAGCACTGGTGGTTGTTGATGAACAACATCGCTTTGGTGTTAAACAGCGTGCTTATTTGCAACAATCCGTATCTAATCAACATAAATCTGCATCAATACCACATTTTTTAACAATGACTGCCACGCCAATTCCGCGAACAATTTCTATGACTTTATTGGGAAGCCTAGATGTCTCTTTAATTGCAGAGATGCCGAAAAATAGAAAACCAATTGCAACTTCTGTTGTTTTGCCGACAAAAACCGCCGAGGTTTACGAATTTATTCGTCAGCAAGTCAATAAGGGTTTTCAAACTTTTGTAATTTTGCCCTTAGTCGAAGAATCTGAAAAATTGGCGGATTTAAAAGCGGTTTTAACCGAGCACGAAAGATTATCTCAAGAAGTTTTTCCGGAATTTAAGCTAGGACTTTTGCACGGTAGAATGAAATCGACAGAAAAAGAAAATGTTATGGAAGATTTCAAAAATAAAAAAACTCAAATTCTAGTTTCCACTTCCGTTATTGAAGTCGGTATTGATATTCCTAACGCTACAACAATGATAATTGAAGACGCTTATCGGTTTGGACTTTCGCAACTTCATCAATTTCGCGGTCGCATCGGGCGAGGCGAAAAACAATCTTATTGTTTTCTGTTTTCTAAACGGTCTACTAAGAGACTTCGAGTTATCGCCAACAATTTAAACGGCTTTAAAATAGCAGAAGAGGATTTAAAACTTCGCGGTCCGGGCAGTTTTCTCGGCGTTCGTCAGTCAGGATTAGCTGATGCTACAATGCAAAATATTACCAACATCAAAATGATAAAAGCTGCTAATATAGATGCTACGAAAATTATCACCGCTGATCCAGAACTAAAAAATTATCCGCTTCTTTCTCAATCTCTCAAAAAAATGAATAGAGAAATTCATTTGGAATAATGGTAAAAATTTAATTATTTTTATAAAAATAAAAAGCAGGTTGGTCGTTGACCACTCTGCTTAATTTCGACACATTGAAAAAAATTAAATGGGCGAATATTCTACGAGGAAATATTTCCAATTCGGCTTAATTCCCTTGTCATCGCCAGATTTTTTGGCAATGATTTTGAAAATTGAATCACCAGTGGCTGGCAGAAATAGTATGCCCTCACCAACGAAAAATGATACTGTACCGACATTTACAGTAAATCTCATTTGTAATCCGTCATATTTGGCAAGTAATCCGCCATTGGCGAACGAAATTATCATTGTTATGTCGACACTTGATAACAAATATTCTTTGCCCACTATCAACTCCTCAGCTCCAACTATTTACATTTCCATAATCTACCTCCCATTAATTTGCTAATGAAAACATAATTATGAAACTATTTTCTGTTTCACACTCACACTCTATCTCGATCCTAATAATAAGATCATTGCTAGTAGGTAAATAGTTTGTAATTGTAATTTTAGTTTTAGTTTTTGCATTAGTAATTTCTTTTCCACAAGCCGAACAATAACAATTGCTATCATCGAGAACGACTGATACTTTTATCGGGTCCATTTCTTTACCCGAGCAAGTGCCATAAATACATACTACCCCCTTTTTACGAACAGCGTTGATAAAACAAATCTCCGCTCTAGTAAAAACTATTGAGCCATAACTAACCTGTTTAAGATTGCTATTCATCGTACTTATCCTCCTGTTGTTTTTTATTGTTAAGTTGCTATTTTCACTAATTGTAGTATAATAACAGAAGAGAAAAATAAATCAAGTGGTGATGCGACTTAACCAATCGCTGAGCTTGCGTTAAGAATTTAGCGAAATAAATTCAAAAAGCGCCCTGATAAGTGTTGGGAAGCTGAGTGGAACCGTCCTCTATTAGGACCTCGGCATTAAAACATTATGTTTTGGTGTTTTTTTAATTTAAAAATAATATTTTTATATAAACTATATGTCAAATTCAAAAAGGGAAATTAAAAATGAAATCTTAAAACACTCCACTGCACATATCTTAGCAACAGCGGTTTTGGAAATGTTTCCAGAAACAAAATTCGGAATTGGTCCGGCAATTGAAGATGGTTTTTATTATGACTTTGATTTACCTCGCACTTTAATTCCAGAAGATTTGGAAATTCTGGAAGAAAAAATGCGAACTATTATCAAATCAAAATTTCCCTTTGAACGACAGGAAATTTCTATTGATGAGGCGTTGGAACATTTTAAAAAACTTGGGCAAAATTATAAAGTGGAACTGTTGGAAGATTTAAAGAATAAAAATGAAACAAAAGTTTCTATTTATAAAACAGATGGTTTTGTTGATCTTTGTCGTGGACCGCATCTAGACTCAACCGATAAAGTTAATCCCCAAGCTTTTAAATTAACCAAAATTTCCGGTGCCTACTGGAAAGGCAATGAGAAAAACAAGCAATTACAAAGAATTTATGGTGTAGTTTTTAACGATAAAAAACAATTGAAACAATATTTATTTCAACAGGAAGAAGCTAAAAAACGCGACCACCGAAAATTGGGAGAGGAATTAAACCTCTTTATGATTTCTGAAGAAGTTGGAAAAGGCTTACCGCTTTGGCTTCCCAACGGGGCTTTCGTTCGAAAAAAACTTGAAGACTATATGTACAAAATAGAAAGAAAAAATGGTTACGACTTTGTTTATACTCCAATCCTTGCTAATGAGAAACTTTATCAACAATCTGGTCATCTAGCTCATTATAATGATGATATGTACAACCCGATTGATATTGAAGGTGAAAATTATTATCTAAAACCAATGAATTGTCCTCATCATCATATAATTTACAACCATAATTTAAAAAGTTATCGAGATTTGCCAATTAGACTTTCTGATTTCAGTCCCATTCATAGATTTGAACGCTCGGGAGTTTTGACTGGGTTAATCAGAGCTCGCTGTTTCTCACAAAATGACGCCCATATTTATTGTCGTCAGGACCAGCTAAAAAAAGAAATTGAGAATACTTTAAATTTATTCAAAGAAGTTTATAAAGATTTTAAAATAGAAAATTATTGGTTTAGATTGTCTTTACCGGACTTTAAAAACAAAGAAAAATATGGTGATATAAAAAATAAAGAGATGTGGGGAAAATCAGCCGAAATTGCTCGTAAAGTTTTAGATAAATCTGGAGAAAAATATACTGAAGAAAGTGGCGAGGCTGCTTTCTATGGACCAAAAATTGATGTTCAAATAAAAAATGTCAACGGAAAAGAAGATACTATTGCTACAATGCAAATTGATTTTTATATGCCGGAAAGATTTGATTTAGAATTTACAAACAGCAAAGGAGAGAAGGAAAGACCAGTAATTTTTCATCGCGCTATTATGGGCTCGTTTGATAGATTTTTTGCGTTTCTTATTGAACAAACTGGTGGAGCTTTTCCACTTTGGCTATCTCCTACTCAAGTTTCTATTGTACCAGTTTCAGAAAAATTCAATGATTATGCTGAAGAAATTCGCCAACAATTATTTACTAAAGATATTCGCGTAAAGATAAATAATCGCGATGAAAGTCTTGGCAAGCGAATTCGCGAAGAAGAAAAACAGAAAGTACCTTATATTTTAGTTGTCGGTGAAAAAGAAGCTAAAGAAAAAACGGTCGCTGTCCGCGCCCGCAATGAAAAAAACAAACAAGAGATTGTTCTTCTTGATAAATTTATTGAAAATATCCTAAAGGAAATCAAAGAAAAAAGATAACGCAATCTATTTTTCCTTGTGTATCTTTAAAGATACACAAGGAAATTTTTATTTAACAACTTTATCTAGTAACCTGATTGCTAAACCTAACGACTTGGTCGTTACTAACTGGCTTAATCACTAATACTTATTGCAAATAAAAAAGGAGCAAGAATCTTTTTATTTGTTATCCTCCCCCTGATAAACAAATAATGATTCTTGCTCCAACTGGTCTGTCCCGTTACTTTGTAGCGGGCGACATCGGTAGTTCTACCGGTACCGACGGATTAGCTGTATAGGTTTTGACCGCTGTTCCACAAGCGGTCAGACCAAAAATGAAAAGCCCTGCTATAATGGCATTAACGATTTTTTTCATGGTTATTTTTCCTCCAATTTCTTGATCTCAATTTTCGGAGCAGTTGCTCCGTTTTTCTTAAAAGGTATTACCGCCGAACCAGTTCCTGCCCAAAGCCTGGCTGTAACATAGGGTCGGGTCTCCCTCGTAATTGAAGACTTTCCGTACCCTGTTCCTCCGGCACCGGAAACACTGGCTTTCTCATCGTTTCCGATGATTCCGCTAGCGCCGATACCAGTGCCGACATGCCAACCTTCGGAGGTCGGCTTCGTCATCGCATCGAAAGCGATGATTTCAATAATATTACCACCTATTTTGGCAGCCTCACTCTTGATGATTTCCATGGCATCGGCAGTAGTTTGCTCTTCCGTTACAATAACGGAAATTTGAGCGAGCAAATCACCCTGAGCTCCACTATATCCGACAACTTTTACTCGTGATACTGGATCACGAGTCTGCCAAACATTTTTAGAAATGCGAAAATACGGAACCTTGTTTTCCAGTTTCGGGTTAACCCGCCATGTCGCGCCCATAACAGGAGTAACATTCCAAGGGTTTTCCTCGAACTGTCCATAATACTGCATCGTATTAGGAGACTGGTCTATCCCCGTCTGATAAAACTGGCGATTATAAACCTTCGAAAAGTTTCGCTGATCAAGGACCATGTACTGGTCCCCACCAACTGCAAGTGCCGAGCTGGATCCACCGACTCCAACGCCGGTAGCCGTCGGATTCGCCTGAACCCCAACACTTGTCGTCTGGTCAGCTGATGACGACGAGCTAATGTCGGGCGTCTGCTGAATAATCGTCGTCTGGCTTTGAATTCCTACCGCCGTTGCCGACGGTCCTGCCGGTGACTGTTCCTGATTAGTAGCCATTGCTGGCATTGCTGCCAACAGAAAAATTGCCAACATTCCAAACACTTTTTCCATCCTGTCCTCCGTTGTTTTTTGCTTTCCACCGTTTTGGCGAAAAGTTTTTTAAAGTTACTTTCCTTTACAAGTTCTAGCTACCATAGCACAAACCAAAATTTTGTCAAGGGTTTTTTAAAGATTTATCCACAATTTAAAAATTTAGATAAAAATTCAAAAATATTTTAAATTTTAGAGTTTAGATTTCAAATAAATTAAGTTCTCATAATTTACCTCGTTCACTAAAAATTTCTATTTTCTAGGCTAAAATATACTATTTAATGCGAGCAAATTAACTAGTCCTGACCAAAAATTTTAAAACAATTCAAAAATGGGTATCGATAGGGTATCGATACCCTATCGATACCCCTCTTACTAACTGAGTAGTAATAGTCACTATATGTGCATATGTCTATGCTGATGCTCTCGCATCTATAAAAGCTCCATTGAATTAAAAATTTAATAATAAAAAAGTGTCTACAATTACAAGCATAGACACTTTTTCGTTTTTTAGAATTGCAATTCAGCTAAAAATGTGTAGCCTAAAATCAGCTTACTCTGCAGACATAGCTTCTTTTAAAACTTTCTTTTCTATAGTGTTAAAGATTTTTTTATTTTCTTTCAAAAATAATTTGACTTTTTCTCTACCTACTCCCAATTTTTCTTCTTTGAAAGAATAAGAATTTCCAGCTTTCTTAATTACCCCTAATGCCACTCCAGTATCAAGCAAATCTCCAGAACGAGAAATTCCTTCAGCATACATAATATCAAATTCAGTATTTTGGAAAGGTGGAGCAACTTTATTTTTAACAACTTTTACTTTTACTCTATTTCCAACAACCTTATCACCTTTTTTGATTTGAGCACTTCGTCGCACTTCAATTCTTACTGAAGAATAAAATTTTAAAGCCTGTCCACCGGTCGTTGTCTCTGGACTTCCAAATATTACACCAATTTTCATTCTGATTTGATTAATAAAAATAACAATCGTATTTGATTTTGCCACAATCGGAGTAAGTTTTCGCAATGCTTGAGACATTAATCGGGCGTGCTTACCGACATGATAGTCACCCATATCTCCTTCTATTTCCGAACGAGGCACTAAAGCTGCTACCGAGTCAATTACGATTAAATCCACAGCGTTACTTCTAACTAAGGTTTCTACAATATCCAAGGCCTGTTCTCCAGCATCTGGTTGTGAAATTAATAAATTTTTAATATCCACTCCAATTTTTTGAGCATAAGAAGGATCCATGGCGTGTTCAGCATCTACAAATGCCACCGTTCCACCTGCCTTTTGAGTATTGGCAGCGATATGTAATGACAAGGTTGTTTTTCCAGAAGATTCCGGACCATAAATTTCTATTACTCTTCCTCGTGGAACCCCACCAATCCCTAAAGCAATATCCAAAGATATTGAACCAGTAGGAATTGATGCAACATCTACTTTTTTAACATCACCTAATTTCATTATCATTCCATCACCAAATTTTTGCTTAATTTCATCAACGACAATTTCCACTTTTTTATCTTGGTCTTTTTTATCTTTATTTCCTTTCTCTTTTTTCTTTACCATATTTTTATTATTAAACTACATTTTAATTATCATATTGAGCATCAACGGAAACTGATGATTTACTTTCTTTGCCAAATCTATTGACACTTTTCACTGTTATCACATTGATACCATTTTTTAAAATAATTTTCTCATCAAAAAATCCATTGTCATCAATTGTTACTGGTTGATTATTCACAAATACTTTATTACCTTTTCCTGTTTTACCCCTAATAACTATTTGACTTTCTTTTACAATACTATCTTTTTCTGGATTTAAAACTACTAATTCTGGCGTAGCAACGAAGCTATCTATCTTCGCGTACAAGTAAAATGACAATCCCAGGAAAAGCATTGATATTAAAACTGCGGAAATAATTTTTGGCGTTACATAAAATTTTGACAAATTTATTTTCCTCTCTTTCTTCTTATTTTTATTACCAGTGAGATTTTTTTGAATACTTTTTTCTTTTTGAAACGATTTGATTAAATCTCTTTCATCAGCTCCTAGATATTCAGCAAAACTTTTTAAAAAACCTTTTACATACACATCGGCGGGTAGTTTATTATATTCGCCACATTCCAAATATTCCAAATATTCAATTTGAATCATCGTATTCTTGGAAATATCTGAAAAACTCGCTCGTTTATCACTTCTTATTTTCTTCAATTTTTCAGACAATGTCAATGATTGAATTTTCTTTCTTCTAAAGCCATTCATAATCAGTTATATCTAACAAGTAATGTATCCCCTACTACATCTGCCATTTATCTCTTTGTTCCTGATCTTTTTGTGCATCTTCATAATTTGTCTCTCCCTTTTTTTCAGGAGAGCTAGAGGCATTAACTAAAACTTCTCGTGCTTTTTGTCCTTCTGCTGAACCAACTATACCTTCTGCTTCTAAATCATCAACCATTCTTGCTGCACGATTATATCCTATTCTAAACCTTCTCTGCAATAAAGAGGCGGACGCTCTATCAGATTTAATTATAAAATCTTTAGCCTCTTCATACAAGTCATCTTTTTCTTCCTCAACTTGTGATTGCGAAAAATCCATTCGTTGAAAAGGTTGCTCCTGTTTTTCGTCAAAATCAATTTCTAATTTATTTTCTCCATTATTCCCATCTTCACCGTCACTTTTTTCATTCTTTTTTAAATTTAAATCTTGTTTTTTTATAAATTTAACAACTCGTTTAACTTCGGCCTCCGTAACAAAAGAGCTCTGTATTCTCTTTGGCTTTGGAGAATCATTTGACGAAAATAACATATCTCCTTTGCCTAATAATTTTTCCGCTCCACCCATATCTATAATTGTTCGCGAATCAATTTGTGTCGCTACCTGCAGAGCAATTCTAGTGGAAATATTAGCTTTAATAACACCTGTTATGATTTCCACCCGCGGACTTTGTGTTGAAATAATCAAATGAATTCCTACCGCTCGAGCCATTTGTGCTAATCTCATAATTGCCCCTTCTACATCCTTGCCATATGATACCATCAAATCCGCTAGTTCATCAATAATAATAATAATAAAAGGTAATTTTTTTAAATCCTCCTCGACTCTATCGCCAGTATCTGGATCAATATATTTTCTTTTTACACCTTGTGCAAGTTTAGTAGAATAAGATTCCAAATCACGCGAACCAACGCTTTGCAAAATTTTATACCTTTCTTCCATTTCCCTAATTGCCCAGCGCAAAGCGTTGATAACTTTCTTATTATCGACTATTACATCAGCTAGCAGATGTGGAATTTTATTATACAATGATAATTCCACCCTTTTTGGATCAACTAAAATCATTTTTAAATCATCCGGTGAGTTTTGGAAAAGCAAGGACAATATAATGGAATTTATACAGACACTCTTACCTGTTCCGGTCGCTCCAGCAACTAGTAAATGTGGCATTATTCCCAAATCTGCAACCATATATTCACCCTCAACATCCTCTCCTAAAGCCAGAGTTAGCCCATTTTTTTTATCTTGAAAAATATCACTTTCCAAAATTTTTCTTAATTTAATAACTTCGCCCTTTTCATTCGGAACTTCTATTCCAATTAAGGATTTTCCGGGAATAGGAGCTTCGATTCTAATCGGATGAACCGCTAAGGCTAATGCCAAATTATCTCCCAGCGCCATGATTTTACTAAGCTTTACTCCAACTGCTGGGCGAAAACTATATTGAGTAACAGTTGGGCCTATTTTCACACCACCGTCATTAAGTTCTATTCCAAAATTAGCAAAAGTCTCTTGAATAATTTCTCTATTTTTTTCAATATTACCGCTAAGAATATCTACATTTTTTGGACTATCTAATAAATCTAACGGTGGTAATTCCCACTCATCTGAATTTTTCTTGTTTGTAATTTTAAGAGGTTTTTTTTTCTTTTTTTCAATATTTTCTTGGAGAAAATCAGATTGCTCGTTTTTTGGATATTTTTCACTTTTAGTATCACCTGCATTATTCGGACCATTGGCAAACTCAATCTTTTTTATATTATTTTTTAAGTTAGTATTTTCTAGAGAGTTACTTTCTTCTTTTTCTTTATCAGAAGTCTCAATTACAGTATCTACTTTTTTAGGTTTTTTTTGCTCATCATTATCGTGGTCATTATTATGATCATTTTCATCATCCTTATTTTCTTTATCTTTATTTTTCTCAAAAAGTTTAGTAAAAAATTCCAGAACGGAAAAATTAAACGCCACCATAATTCCAATAGTTGAAAAGGCCAATAATACTATCGAACCAGCGACCCTTCCAGTAAACTTAATTAGTAATTTTGCTTCCAAATATCCGATATATCCTCCACCCTCTCCACTTTTTGCAATTTTTAAAAAATCATTTTGTGCAAAAAATATATGGAAAAAACCCAAAACACTCAAAAAAAGTATTATTAATCCAATAATTTTAACAGTATAAAAAGTAGTGCTTTTTCTGCGCAATAAAATTCCACTGGCTAAAAGAAGAGCGATTGGAAAAAGCCATTTCCCCCAGCCGAAAACAAATCCTGCTAATTTGTTCAAAAACACTCCGAGTGCCCCACCAACACCAAAAAAACCGAAAGTAAATAATATTGCCATTAAAAATAACAATACGACTACAACACCTCTTTTAACATCACTTTTTAGCTTAAGTTTATTGTTTATTTTTTCTTTATTCCCTTTGTCCTTAGTTTCCTTATTCGCTTTTTGTTTTTTAGTTTTTTTTGTCATATTTATTTATACAATTATTACTGTTATTCTAGCACAAAATAAGCTTACTAGGTAAGCTTAGATAAATTTTACTTTCACTTCTATTTCTTTATTATTTCGTAAAATTTTAAGTTTTATTTCATCACCCTTTTTATATTCATTTATATAATTCGATAAAGGATGTTCTAAATCAATATTTTTCCCATCAACAGCTATTATGATGTCATTTATTTTTAAACCTGCCTTTTCCGCCGAACTTCCGCTAATAATAGCTAACCCTTGTTCTCCTGATGGAGCGTATATTATTGCTCCATTTTTAATTGATAAATCATATAACTTCTGATTAAACTTATCTATGGATACATAATAAATTCCTAACCTAGCATTTTGATTAAGTCCATTATTTGAAATTTTAGCCATTGATTCTTTAATAATATTAACCGGTATTTGAAAATAGATATCCTTATTATCAATTTTCATCATTTCAGTAATCGCAATCATTTCTCCATTATAATCAATAACTGGACCTCCAATATATTTCTCATCTTCATCAAATGCTATATCAAAAACTCCTTCCAACTTTTCAGAGGAAGAAACTGTCTTTCCCGATAAATTAAATCTCTCTTTGAAATCACTTAAGACACCTTCTGTCAGACTAATTTTATTTCTCCCCTGTGAATGTCCCATAACGATAACTTTCTTTCCTAAATCAACATCATCAGAATTTACAAACGGAATTGCCGGCAAATTAACCCCTTCTACTCGCAGATATGCTAAATTTGTAAAAGTATCTACACCTAAAAGCTTCGCCTCATAAATACTTCCATCAAAAATAACTACCTCATAAGTTGCATCTTTTTTAAAAATATTATCACTATAGGTAACAATCACACCATCATTCGTTAAAATTACTCCAGCGCCTTTTTTGCCCCTTGATTTACTATTACTAATTTTTTTGGATAGAGCGTTTTTCTTAATTGATTTTTTATCATCCAAAAAAGAAAATACTGTTACGACTGAAGACACAGCATTGGAAGAAACTTCATTAATTAAATTATTATCTCTTACTACAATTCTTTCAGTTTTATTTATAATAGTTGTATTTTTTTCCATTTGTTGAAAAATGTGATACTTCCCAAAAAAACTACTTTTTCCCAAAACAGGTACTAAATATTTTTCAAAAAATATGCCACCAATTCCACCTAAAACAAAAATCAACAATGCAATAAATAACCACTTTAATATTTTTTTTGTCATAATAATATATTTAACAAATTATAATTTACAATCTTGGTAACCATCTCGAACTATACAGAACTATCGTCGTCAAAACAACAAACAAAATTAAATTCATTATAACAGTTTTTTTTGATAAATTTCCATAAAAATAATTCTGTGCCAAATCCCATAAAATATAATAAAACATCAATAGAATTAATCCTGAAGTTAAATATCCAAACGGCCAAAAATTAATCACCCAACCCATTTCCAGCATAGCAAAGCCCAATATTAAACTATACACCAGTACATCTTTTTTGTTTCTATTTTCAATAATCGTAAAATATCGATAACTAATTACAGAAATATTTATAAAGTAGAACAACATTAACCACCACGAAGCTACCTCAAAATTAAGATATACGCCATAAGTAGCTGACAAAAATAAAAAGACCGTTGCCATTAAGACCATAGCTACAATACCACGAGCAGTTTCATCATTTGGTTTCTTACCGATTTTGTAACCACCTAGTAAAAAAAAGTAGTAAATAATGGCACTTAAAAATATAAAAATATCTTTTTCAAAACTATAATCAATCAAATGCAACATTGTCCAAGTTGACAAAGTAAATAATCCAACAGAATACCAAAGTAACCATTTCTTAGTGACAAGTCTAAATCCTACTAAAACCAATGATAACAAGATGACTAACAACAACCAAAATAAACTGCCGTAAAAAGCTACTGCTTTTAAAACAATGGCAAATAAAATAGCTTGAAATATGGCGGGAATATATAAAAACACTACAGTATATTTTAATTAAATTTTTTCACTTATCCTACTTTACAAAAATATTCTATTTTCCCTCTTCTATAGAAATTGCATTTACTGGACAGCTATTGACTACCTCCTGACAATCACATTCTTCACAGTTATCACTTATTACTTTCGATTTTCCTGAATCCATATCTAACTTGAAAACTTTCGGACATAACGCCTCGCATGTACCGCAACCTATACATAGGTTTTCATCAACTTTAACTTTTGACATAAAATTATCTTTTTTAATAATGATAATCACATTATTAAAAAACTTTAAATAAATTACAATGTTATTAACGAAACATCTCTTTGCGGATTACTTAATGCTTTCTTTTCAAACTCTTGCATTTTAGAATCTTTAAACTCCACAATTCCTTTTTTAGTATCCCACTGATATTCATTCAATAATACATTAACTTTCATTTTTTTGATTTGTCCATCAAGCCAATCGGCAAAGCTCAATTTTGGAAAAAATATTTGACTTAAATCATATAGCTCTTCATTATCTTTATTTTTTTTATCATTTAATTTTAAGATATGATACCCTAATTTGCTCTCTATTATATCACTAGTTTCACCTTTTTGCATTGAGACTACAACACTCTGTAATTCAGTGGCTAAATATTCTTTTTTAAACCAACCAATGTGACCACCTTCTGGCGCTTTATTGCTCTTTGAGTTATTAGCAACATCTTCAAAAGAGATTCCTTTATCCAAATTTGTTTTAGCTTCTTCAATGTCTTTCCTAGCCCGCTCTTTTTTTTGTTTTCCAGTATTTTTTTCTACCCAAGATTCTAGATTTGCTTTATACAGACTAAACTTAACAATTTTATTTTTAAAGTCCTTTAATGACCAACCATAAAGATTATTTAAATTTTTAATCACAGCATCTTTACTGCCAGCTTCAGCTATTTTTCTATTTACAGCCTCATCTACCATTTTATTCGTTATTTTTATACCTTTTTCTTCCGCCAACATCTCAATGGCTCGATCTTCAATCATTTTGTTTATCAATTCTCGTTCTCGCACTTTTAATCGCTTTTTGCCATCTTCAGTAGAAAAATCAACCCTATATCCAAGAGATGCAAAATCTTGATTTTCATAAAAACTTTCAATAGCTCTTAAATTATTCTTTACCTCACCTATTGTAATAATTTTTTTTCCATTTATAATAATTGCGGGCAATGGCATTTTTTCATCTATACTACTCAAGATAGAATTATCATTTGAAAATTTATAAATAAAAAGTATTCCAATTATAATCAATACTAATACAAAAAAAACTACGCTATACAACACCGTACTCAATCTAATTTTCTTTAATTTTACTTTATTATTTTTCTCCACAACTTAATAATAAGCTAAATCTAACGCCTCGTCAAATATCAAATGCTAATTTAATTTACATTTTATCAATCATTTCTATTCCCAATAATTCTAATCCATTTCGCATTGTTATATTGACAGCCTTTGTTAGCGCTATATTGTTAAAATAGTCTTTATTCTTATCATCTAATATTTTTGTTTTTGCATAAAATGAATTGAATTCTGATGCCAATTGATATAAATAATTTGCTAAATGATGTGGTGTATAATTTTTTGTGGCTTGCTCAATTGCTTGCGTAAATCTCAAAAGAATTTTTTCCACATTTGGAATATCTCCTAATCTTTCCTCATTCTTTATTTTTTTCAAATATTTTATTTTTTTCAAAATAGAATTAGTCCTAACGAATGTATATTGTAAGTATGGGCCAGCGTCACCATCAAAAGAAATTGACTTTTCAAAATCAAAAACAATATTTTTTCCCGCATTCGATTTTAAGATTGAATATTTTAAAGCACCAATAGCAACTTTCTCTGCAATCTCTTCGCTTTTTTTAGTAGAAAAATTTTGTTCTGCTATTTTTGCAAAAACTTTCTTTTTAACAGAATCTATTAGCTCTTCAGCTAATGGAACATTGCCAAAACGAGAAGAGATTTTTCCACCAGAAAAACGCAGTCTTCCATGCTGAATAAAATCGCTTTTCTTCCCCCATTCTCTATTTATCAGCTCAGCTGTTTTTTTAACTAATTGAAAATGTTCTCGCTGTTCTACATCTGTAACAGTTATTGATTTGTCGAAATTAAATTTTTCAAATTTAATTTTTAACAAACCGATATCCTTAGCTAAATATGTTCCAAACCCATCTGAGTTGATAAAAACATTATCAAATAAGCCGTATCTAGAACCTGGAAAAATAACCGCTCCGTTTGATCGTTCAAATATTTTCGGAATATTTTTTTCAACAATTTTCTTTCCAACAATTTCTGCCTCTGATTCAAAAATTAAATCATCAAATTTACTTCCTAATCTTTTGGTAATTTTTTTAAAATAATCTAATGATATTTTTTGCCCTATTCTATAAATATCCAAACCATCAAATTTTTTCTTTAAATAAAGTTGTCTATTTATTTTATCAATTTCCTTTTTTATTTCTTTGCTTTCTTCATATTTTTTCACCCCAAAAACATATGCCTTGCCGATATTTTCAATAGTTATTTTATTTGTCCACCCTTTTTTATTTATTGCCCAAACTGTTTTAGCAATACCAGGCGAAATGTCAGACGGAAAAGAAACTGTCTTAATGTCAGCACCAGCTTTTTTCAAAATTCTAACTAGAGATTCTCCGATAGAATTATTCACCAAATGACCAATATGAAACGGTTTAAATAAATTTGGCGAAGAATGCTCAAAAATATATCGTTTATTTTTTAAAAAATTTATCTGTCCCCATTTTTTATCTTTTATTATAATATCTTCAACAAAATCAACAAAATATTTTTTTGTTAAATAAAAATTAATATAGCCCGGCTTAACCACTTCTATTTTTTCTACATTTTTAATTTTTCGTTTTTTTAAAATTGCAACAATTTTTTCCGCAACTTTAAATGGATTTATATTCAGCCTTCCTGCTAAAATCATCGCTATATTAGAACTATAATCTCCAAATCTATATTCTCTAACACTGAAAATTTCTATTTTTGTTTTTTTAATATCAAAAATTTCTTCATTGAAATATTCCAATTGAACTTCAGGAATTGCTTCCTTAATATTTTTTTTAAGTAAATTAATCACGATTATATTTATATTCTATAAATCTTTTAATTATTCTATCAAAAATTCCAGTTTTTTTCTTTTTTAAATAAAAAAATCCCAAAATACCAACAACGGAAGCTCCTCCAACATCCATCATTAAATCTGTCATCGTATCAACCAGTCCACTTTTTTGCATAGAAAATCCAAAAAAATAATCCACACTAAATTCAAAAATTTCCCAAAGAACACCAACAAAAACAGCAAATGTTATTGAAAATAAGGCAATAAAAAATGGTTTGGCTTGCATTCTACTGGTTAATAATAATCCATAAGCTAAAATAAAACCTACTAATCCCAGAATCAAACTATTACCTCCGTGTAAAAACAAATCCCACCAATCAAAAATTACATAAAAATGATTATATTCTCCTAAAGCATAATGCAAATATAAAAGTAGTGTTACTATAAAATCAATTTCAATTGGTAATCTTATTTTATAACTGCGACTGATTATCGTCGGTGCAAAAGATAAAAATAATACTATCATCGAAATGACAACTAAAAATATTTCTTGTCGAACGGCGCTAATTACAACTAATAAACCAATTAATATTTTTAAAAATATAGAAACTCTATATTGAATAGTCTCAAACTTAGTCATATCTTTTTATTTTTTAAAATAATATTTTCTAATAAATAATTGTACATCATCCATATTCTACATCTCTTCATTACAAAAATCAATTAGATTTATTAAACAATCAAATCTAAAATTTTCATAATAATAAAAAATACCGATTTCTATCGATATTTTTTATTAAATTTAAGCTCTGGAAACATATTCTTTTTTTTCCGTATTTACGATTATCGAATCACCTTCATTTATGAAAAGTGGCGTAGTTATTTTTGCTCCAGTTTCCAAAGTCACCAATTTATCGCCACCTGATGCCGTATCCCCCCTAATCCCAGGAGGCGCCTCTGCAACTTTTAACTGAATCTTTACGGGAAGTTCAATATTGATTGGTTTATTATTAAAGTTAATTATATTTACCTCAACTTCCTCTACTAAAAAATCAGATAACTCCCCAACGACTTCAATAGGCAAAGAAAATTGCTCATAAGAACTAACATCCATAAAGACAAAACTATTTGTATCTTTATATAAATATTGTGCATAAGTTTTTTCTATATCTGCTTCCTCAACCTTGTCAGCACCTTGAAAAGTTTTATCCAGAACAGCTCCAGTTTCTAAATTTCGCAATTTAGTTCGCAAAACAGCTCCTGCTCTTCCCATTTTAGAATGTTCATCATTGAGCACTTTGTACGGCTCATTATTTAACACAATATTTTTTCCAGATTTAATCTTAGAAATGGTTAGCATAATTTTATCTTACTATACTACTAAAGATATTACCTCTTCGTCGTGTTTTCTTTAGCTACTTGATTACAAATGGTGTCATTCCCATTATTCTAGATCTTTTAATTGCTCGTGTTAATATTCGCTGATGCTTAGCGCAGGTTCCAAATCTTCTCGGTGGATATATTTTCCCTTGAGAATTAACAAAACGACGCAAAAGTTCAGCATCTTTATAATCGACTTTATCCATTTTTTCTTCACAGAAAAAACAACTTTTCTTCACATCTTTCTTTAGGTTGTTTATATACATATTTTTATTTAAAAAAATAAATTATTTAAAAATTTAAAATGGAACATCTTCAATCTTGACATCTTCTTGTTCATCGTCAAGATTAATTGTTGGAATGTCTTCTTCTTGTGGTTGATTTTGTGAAATATTATTTTTAGAATCAGTATTTTGCGAAACATTACCATTACTATTACTATTTTGAGGAGTAGCCGTCACATTTGTTTGGCTATTATTACTATTATAACTTCCATTTGACCCTTGTGGTTTTGCTCCGAACTCAAATTTATCTAAAACGATTTCCGTTTTATACATTTTTTTATTAGTTTCTTTATCTTCCCAGCTATGAGTTTCCAGTCGTCCTTCAACATAAATCTCCTGTCCTTTAGTAAAATATTGAGCAATTACCTCTGCCTGTTTTCCCCAAGCAACAACATTGTGAAATTCTGTCTTTTCTTGTTTTTGCCCAGCTTGGTCCTTATAAGTAAAACTTGTCGCAACAGAAATGGAAGCAACTTGTCTACCGCTTTGAGTTGACCTCAATTCTGGATCACGAGTAAGTCTCCCAATTATAATAGCTTTATTAACATTCATATTTTTTTGCAAACTTATATTCAATATGTATTGAATTAAATTTGTTTTTGTTTATGTTTATTAATATGGAAATTTTGCCTAATCCTTATTTCATCTTTAAAGAAATGCAAGTATCCCAAAAACCTAAATATTTAATATCTCATCCAATTTATCATCAATGTTTTTTTCTGAAATTTTATCAACATCTTTTTTCTCCATTTTCTTTTTTGTATTTTTCTTAACAATCTTTTTTTCTTTCTTTAGACTTTCGTTTTTGGTTTTTACTGTTTTCTTTTTCATAACCACAGTTTCTTTCTTTTCAGATTTATCTTCTTCTTTTTTTTCTTCTACTTTCGTTCCAGAACTACTTTTTTTAGTTTCATTTTTTTTAACAAACTTCCTATTTATTGATTCTCGATTATTAAAATTTCTCTTTTCATTACTTGTATCAATTTCTTTTTTCATCTCAGCTTCTTTCTTTTTTAGCTCAGATAAATTTGGGACATCATCAGTCTTTACAATGACAAATCGCAATACCTCCTGATTAAAATTAAGTTCCTTAGTAATTTCTCCAATAAAGTCAATTCCAGAAAATTTTTCATCCCGTTCATCTTTATCGGGCAAAGAAAATCTCTTAGCAACATAAGTTCCCCTAGCTTCTTTCTTAATCTCATAAGCTAGTCTTCTCTTTTTAACAAACTCATCTTCATCAATTTTTCCTTGATTCTTTTTAATAATAGCTTCAACATTTTCTCTTATTTTGTCTAAATTAGCTTCCTTAGATTCTCCTATTAGATAGAAAATTTCATATTCCATTTCGTTGCATATCAATTATATTTAAACTTTTCTGAAAAATCTTAAATATAATTTTTAAATTATTAACAAAAAAACTCGTCGGAAAAAGTCCCCTCTAACGAGTTAGTATAGTATCCTATCCTTATTACTGTTAATAAAAGGCGGGATAACTTAACGGACTTTTTTATATATTACATTAACTATAGTATACAGTCATTACCATATTTGTCAATGCACTAACTTATTTTAATAATAGGCGGTGGAGGGAGGATTTGAACCTCCGAGACGATTTCTCGCCCACTGCTTTTCGAGAGCAGCGCTTTCAACCACTCAGCCACTCCACCATTTTTCATATCAAGTAATTTTTGTTTTATTTTTTCTTTCTCTCAAATAAGCTGGCAAAGCAAAAAAACTTAATACCATCTGGATTGTTCGACTGAGAATTGCCACACTAATTACCGCAGACGGATTAGCTCCAAAAAAACCGAAAAAAGAAATATAGGCCCACTCTTTTATTCCAATATTATTAACAGTTATCGGAATAGATGATACGATACTAATCAAAAAAATTACCGATAAATAATTTAAAATTCCGATTTGAATTCCCATTGCCAAAAAAAGAATATAATTTGCTCCAGCCAAACCGATAAAATTAAATGGGAACGAAAGCGCCACAGCTTTCCAAATTTCATTGCTTTTTCCATTATATCGATTAACTTCACTTATAACCATATTTAGCATTCTGTCAACTTTTTTGACTGATGTTTTTATTTTCCTCTGCTTGAAAAATTCTAACAATAAAAACCAGAAAATTAATCCTCCCAAAATTACTAAATTAATAATCGTCAGCATTTTATTTTGAACAATATTTGAAAAATTAAATATCGCAAAAATTAACGCCAAAATCATTGCTCCCCACAGTCCGGTAAGTCTATCCATTATTACACTAGAAGCAACCTCTTTATATTTTTTAACCTGTCGTCCGATTTGATAGACTTTAAAGCTATCTCCACCGACAAAAGACGGCATAAAATTGTTGATAAAAGTGGCGGTAAAATACGACTTAAAAAAATTTACCAAAGGTAATTTAATTCCCTTATGTCTTGCCAAAAATTTCCATTTATAAGCGGAGAAAATCATTCCTACTAAATAAAAAACTATATATAAACCAAGCTGCCAAAAAGTTACTTTCTGCAAATACGACCAAACTTCCGACCAATCAATTTTAAAGACAATCCACCAAATAAAAAATAAACTCCCCAGAGCCTTGATCAAAAATTTTATTAATTTTTTATTTTTAAAAATTTTATCCATTATTCACTCGCCAGCTGGCAAATTAATTTTTAATCGCTTTATATAATTCCCAATACTCTTCTGCTATATTTTCCCAATACATACTCTCCGCCAAACGGCGACTATTTTTAGACATCTTTTTTTCTAATTCAAAATCATTTAAAATACTTTCTATTTTTTCAGCAATATCTTTCGCAGAATTCATTTCTATTATAAACCCGTTTTTTCCCTTTTGTACCATTTCATCCGTTCCGCCAGTTTTTGTTGCAACAATAGGCAATCCACAAGCCAAGGCTTCCAACATTGTATTACTCATCCCTTCATTAAGCGAAGCTGAAATATAAATATTTGCTTGCTGGTAATATCTTGGTAACTCAGTATGTTTGATAATTCCTAAAAATTTTATTTGATCTTGCAAATTCAAATCAGTAACCATTTTTTCCAAATTATTTTTTTCATTTCCATCACCGATTATTTCCAGATTGATTTTAATTCCCTTCTTTTTTAACAAATTTATCGCTCCAACAATAAAACGAAATCCTTTTCTCGGCGTTACACGCGACCCACAAATTACCTTAAATTTCTGCCTTCGTCTATCATCATTTTCATATTCAATAAAAGTTTTCACCGAAAATTCCTTTCCATCTATTCCGTTTGTAATCACACTAATTTCTTGCTGTGGACTGACTTTTTTTGCCAATTTTTTAAATTCCAAACTATTTGCAACCACAGCTCTTGATTTTTTCCAAATATACTTTATTAATGGGGTAAGAACTTTATATATAAAAGAAAACCTTTCGCTATAACCAGGAACATCCGAACCTCGCAAAGAAATAATATATGGAATTTTTTTTCTCCTCCACAACAAAAGCGACAACGGACCGCAAGGCACCGTAAAGAAGGAATGTGTTAAATCATAGTTATTTTTTCTGGAAAGTTTACGTGCAAAAAAATATGCCCGCCAAGTATAAACCAATAATTCTTTTTGTGATTGAAAATGTAAATTGTTTTTATTTTTTCCAATGGGTAAACGATGGATATTGATATTGTCTCCAATTTTTTCTAGATGATATTTCTCATTGATGGAAGAAGTTATTAAGTCCAATTTCAATTCTGGGTTTTTCGAAAACTCACGCAAAATATAGGCAGTAGCATTCCCTGCCCCACCTCCCAATGGAGGATATTCGTAATTGAAAAATAATACTTTTATCATAAAGTCATTTTATTGTTTTTCTAAATCCACATTAGCCATTTCAAAAATTTCTTTCCATTTATATCTTTTTGCTACTGCTCCTCCCTCTCCTTTATAATTACGAAAAGTTTTTTGATTTGGCACCTCGCAATTTATTATAGCAGGTTTTGGTCTTAGATGAAAAACTGTCAGCGTTCCAAATAGCTTTTTTTCTATAATGCTAAATTTTTTAAGATACTTTTGAAAATTATCTAAATTTGATTGCGTCCTGATAATTAGAAAATAATTTCCTTGCCGACAAATTGTAGCATTGTCTCCTTTTCCAACTCCATCTCGAGGAATTTTTCGGTCATCCAAGAGGTATGAAAAAGAACGGTGAAATTCACTTTGTCCATGAAAAAATACCGGATATTTATTTCTTTTGTAAAATTTTTCCATATAATCAACAATGGCAATTTCTTGTTCTAAAGTGATTCGGGTTTTTTGTTTCATAATTCTATCTAGTCCTATTTTAATCGGTTTCGATTTAGCGTTTTTCAATTGATTGAAATAATTTATTACAAAATATAAATTAAATGCCATTATAATAACCGCCAACATCCAAACAAAATTTTTATTTCCGACAATTTTTCCTAAACGACGAAAAATAAGTCCCCAAAAAATAAACGGCAACGGTACAACAATTAGAAAAAATCTTGGCGACATATCATACGCCAAAGGAAGGAATACGCCTGAAGAAATAATCAACAATATTAAATTAATAATTAAAAAATTTTTCTTACGAATATCTTTTTCCAAAAAACTTTCCAGCAATAATAAAAATATGCCTAGGACAAAAAAACTCAAAGCTAGACCGCCTTTGAATAAATTGTCCCGACAATATTTATCACATTGAATGTCTGTCACACCCTTTTTTATTCTAACTTTCGGCAATTCCGCTAATTGCGAACCAGTAGTCATCGTCCAATATTTTAATGAGCTCTCAGTAAAATCTCTATACGCTTTCTCGACTATCGTATAATGTTTTTTGCTATCCGACTTGCCAGCAACCGCTTTAATAAATAATTGAGCGTTATTACCACCGGTTTTCGCTTCGTTTATAAAAACAGGCAAATGCAAAAATAAGATTATGCAAACTGCCCCAATCCAAAATTGCGATTTT
>LSNR01000006.1 GCA_003056165.1 Parcubacteria group bacterium M6-OD1-3
CCGACCACGCACACACTGTCGAGAACCCTTACTTCATTATCCTGGTCAATGGCTCCTTCTAAAGAAACAGGAAAAATTGTAGCTTGATTTCTATCTTGTCCAATGATATATTTCATGCTTAAATATACTACAAACCAATTAATTACACCTATTAATAAACGAGGAAGTTATCAACAAATTGAAAGCGCGTTTTAGGGTTTTTAGACAGTCTGACGGTTTGAATATGGTGCGTGCCGCAGTTTAATGCTATTTACTTTCAACTAACAACCAATGTTCGTTAAAGTTCTATCGTTCATATTTACAACTAATTGTGGCATGCACTATATTTTTTGTTGTGTGGTGTAGTTTACTATTATTCAAAACTGTCTGTTTGCGAAAGGTAATTTATTAGTATTTTCATGGAAGGTCCTTAAAATCAACTTTTCATAATTTCTTGGTTCTGGTGGTTCATTTGTGGGAAGTATCCAGACTTCAAAGGTCCCATAGTTTTTTAGTTGCCATAATATTTCTCCGCCTTTGTGTGGACCACTACTGCTTATTTTGCCATTTCCATGACGTAACAAATCATTCAATCTGTCATTTAATGAACGAAACGAAATTTTTCCTGCCAAACCATAATATACCAAATCAGAACCAGATACCCATTTATTTTTTAGTTTCTCAATTGTCCATGGATTTATTACATTCCCGCGAATTTTTATTTCTTCAGGAGAATAATATTCTGGTAAATAGTCACTGGGAATAGAAATAGCATAAATTCCACAAAGATTTAGTTTTTCATTATTAGGCAATCCGTTTTTTAATAATTGGGATAAAGTTCCAAGTTTCTCAAATTTGTTTTTTGTTAAGAAATCTTTATTGGAAGGATCCCCTATTAATTTGATTGTCATGCTTTCAGTATTGATATTCGTATGTGCTTTTTTCGCTGGTATAGTTTTTTTGTTTTTTTCTGTCGTTGAATTCCAATTGCTCAAATAGATTAATCCATTTTCTTTGAAGAAATATGAGGGGTAATTATTTACTCTTGCTGAAACCTGACCTGATTTAATTCTGCTTCTATCACCTTTTTGATAGATTTTGATTTCGTTAAGGATTTCTGCTATTTCTGTTGGTTTTAATGGCTTTCCTTTTTCTTTTAAAACCTTTTCAATTGCTTCATGTAATGTCATATTTTTTTGTTTTTGCTATACCACACAACGTTAAGTATATGAAAAGTAGGCGATTTCGAAGAATTAATCTTTCTGCTTATGATGAACTTGAAATGTAGTTTAGGTTTTGAAGCTACTTCTGTTTCGCCTATTTTTTATATATATCTTAAGTTTGCAAAATCATTAATTACTCAACTTTTGATATACCATTTCGTATAACAAAATATTTTAACCGGAAGGAACAAAAGAGAGGATTAAGGTTAATATATAATTGAGGCATTGGATCTCGTCAACAATGATAATCCCCTCTCTTTTACTGCAGCAATTTCGTTCAGTTCTTTGAGGCTCGGACCTCGTTTTTAAGTTGTTGAAACAAATGCAGCTTGTTCTTTCACAATTATTTAAGTCGTGGATAAAAGTACAAAATTTCTAGGTATTGACATCAGTAAAGATGTTTTTGATGTGATGGATCCGAAAGACCGGCATTTTCAGTATGTAAACATGCAAAAAGGCTTTAGGAAGTTTTCAAAAATTTTAGACACTCATTCGGTATGTGTTATGGAAGCCACGGGCTATTATCATTTACAGTTGGCTTATTATCTAATTGATAAAGGATTTAAAGTGGCTGTAGTAAATCCATTGTCAGTTAAGCGATTCATACAGATGAAGCTTTCCAAAATAAAAACGGATAAATCGGATTCAAGAATGATACGCCTTTATGGAGAAAGTAATGAAATGCGTTTGTGGAATGGAGGCAGTAAAAACCGGAAAGAGTCGTTACAGATTTTAAGTTTGTTGGCCATATACACCAAACAAACGACTGCCTTAAAAAACAAAATACACGGTGAGAAAACCTTGGGAACACCCTCTACCGTGGTGATTAAATCATTAATTCGTAGCTTGAAACAACTCCAAAAAGAACAAAGCATATTGGAAGAACGGCTTACGGAATTGGTAAGGGAAGAGAATCGGGAATTACTGACTAACCTGGAAAGTATTCCGGGGTTGGGAAGAAAAACGGCTATAATGTTAATAGTAATAGCCGATGGTTTCCAACGTTTTGATTCAGCATCTGCTCTGTGTTCCTATTGTGGTCTTACACCTGTAATACGCAAGTCTGGTACTTCGGTTAATGGCCGGCCCAGAATTAGTAAAATGGGAAATCAGAAACTACGCAACCTTTTGTTTTTATGCAGTTTTACCGCTTATAAGTATAACAAAGCTTGCAGCGATATTTATCAGCGAATTACCAATAAGGGGAAGAGCAAAAAGCTTGCACTTATAGCTGTTAGCAACAAACTGTTAAAACAAGCATTTGCTATTGCCAAATCGGGTATTCCGTATGATGCTACATACAGGTCGGTTTTACCGGTTCATTAATTTTTCTTTTCGAATCTGCCTACACAAATTATAGGGTAGATTTGAAAAGAAAAATTCTTGTTTTTTTATTTGGTAATTAGCTCAGTTCTTTGTTGTAGGGCGTACTTATTCAAATTTTGTCATTAATTTCTTTTGAATTTCTCTTGTATTTGATACGCTTATTCCAAATTCATCTCCATAACGAATTATTGTACCTCCAAAAATATCAGCTTCGTTTAGCTTTCCTTTTGATTCAACGTCTCTTTGAAGCGAAGTCTTTGTTTCAAAAGGAAACTGATTCCCTTTTAAAAAAGATGTTTCAACAATATCTGAATTTAATGGAATATTCAATCTTTTCGCAATCTTTTCGATTTCAATCATAATCGATTTTGTAATTTGACTCAATTCCGAATTTTCAAGAAT
The DNA here is from genome assembly GCA_003056165.1 of Parcubacteria group bacterium M6-OD1-3. Classification (GTDB taxonomy): domain Bacteria; phylum Patescibacteriota; class Minisyncoccia; order Moranbacterales; family UBA9337; genus LSNR01. The sequence goes on from LSNR01000006.1 coordinate 2,931, forward strand.
CTCACCTAATGTTTTTTCATAAGTTGCTGTAACCAATCCATATGCAGCAATGAACATAAATTTTGACCATATTGACACTTGTACATTGTCTTCCCAAGCAAAATCTATATTAGATTCTTTCAAAATGGTCAATAATGATTCGGGATAAAAATCGGGATACAATGGGTCGTATCCAATTAAAATTTTGCTATTCCCTCCATTTTGACTTATAATGCCTGGGTTTTCTATATGTGTCCCAATATAAACGCAGGATGGTAAAACAATAGCTGTTTTTAAATATTTTCTAATCCTATCGTAAATATCAACCCCGTTAAGCAATGGAAGAATAACAGAATCCTTATTAGTAATCTTAGCAATATCTTTTATGGCATTTACTAAATCATAGCCCTTTACAGATAAAACAACTATATCACATATTGGCAAATCTCCAATATTGTCAGTACATATTTTAGGTTTAACATTAATAATCTCAGCATCACCAGCCTTTTTTAAAGTTAACCCATTTGCAGAAATAATATCCTTATGTTTTCCACGAGCAATGAAATAAATATCATGTTCGTTATTAAATCTTTGTGCACTCAAAGAGCCGAAGTATCCACCGACACCTCCAACTCCATAAAAACAAATTTTCATAGTCTTATTAATTATATTAGTATCTATTGCTCGAATACGTTTTTGTGTGCCCTACAACGTGTGCGGGTATGGCACGTGCCGCATTATCCAGTTTAAATTTTCTATAAAGTTACATCTTTTATTTTACCGTTCATCTTCTTATAAAACCGTGATTTGCGGCATGGGTTATACCCTTGCTGTTAGCAAGCGTTTTTAGATAGTTTCAAGGTCTGTTAATTTTAATTTCATTTTAGTTCTCTTGTTTTTTAATTCACCAAGAGTCTGCTTTATGTGATTTGTTACTTCTGTTTTTAAAAACGGTGGAACCAAATCTTTCAAGTCAATATCAAAAAGCCTATGGAGGACAATGATATCATCACGAGAAAATGGACGAACCCCGTTCATTAATTCTGACATATAACTTGGCCTGTGCCCCAATATTTTTGCTAAATCTTGTTGGGAAATACCATTTTCTTTTAGCTTACCCCTCATCAATTCTTTTCGTTTTTGTATAAACTCACTCTCTGAACTAACAATTCTTTCAGCAAGGTCACTTTCCTTTATTTGTTCATCTCTTATTTTTGTTTCGTCATTCCAATGGCTTTCTTCATACAGCTTGATCAATGATTTCAAATGTTGTTTAATTGGTTTTAAAGAATTGTCTTCTTTAACCATCCATCTTAACCTCCCATAAATTGAAATGGCTTTTTCGTATTCCAATTCACTGTTAAGTTCATCCAACTTCAGTATATTATCTATTTCTAATCTTTCCATGGTCGTATTATTTTATTTTTCCCTGATTCCTTAGCCAGGTTTCTATTGTTTTTTTATTCCCCTTGAAAATTTTATCGTATTCCGCATGATTTCCAACCCAAAGTATTTCAGCTTCTTGTTCGTCAAATACAATTAAAATCATTGTCCTGTGTACGTTAATGTCAAAAAAGAAAAAATTGTCACTGTGAACTCTGTCAGCGTCAGGACGGGATTCAATCACTTCCATTTTGTTTTTCCACTCCGAATTTTCAATGTCAAATATTAACCTGTCTATTGCTTTTGAGAGTTTAATATTCCCCTGATTCTTCCTCTTTAGTTTGAGTAATTTATTTTTATGTATTAAATCCAATTTTTTTCTTTTAATTTTTTACAAAGATATAAAATATATTCCAAAATATGTGGAACATTTAAAAAATTTCTGGTTTTATTTTGTAGTAGGATTAATTCAAATGCTTGCTAACGTTAAGTATATGAAAAGTAAGCGATTCGGAGGTAAAAACATTCGTACTATGAAGAATGTTCAGTCGGACTACAAACCGTGATTCAACTACGATTG
>LSNR01000012.1 GCA_003056165.1 Parcubacteria group bacterium M6-OD1-3
CCGACCACGCACACACTTATCAAGAATAAGAAAGCGGAAAAAACAATTTCAATTTCAAATCTTGTGTTCATTGAAAACTGAATAACTCAAAAACAGTCGGGTGCTTAATTGATAACCGACATAAAAGGCAGGAAGCTTGCCAGTATTCTATAGTAGGATACAAAACAGCTGATGGTTTTTGAGGGAGATATAGGGAGTTTATTATGTCGGACTTTACAATGATTATTTATCGTCAAAATGAAAATTTGGACAAAATGTTGAAACCTTTACAGGAATCAGTTGATTTTTTCCATTGTTTTTGTTCCGACGCTACTCCAAGTGAGATAGACACAGCGTTGAATCTTATGGACGAAATAATTTGGCAGTGCCTAGGAAAGAGTCGTCGTGAAAATACAATGTTAATTACAGACTTGACATGCGCCGACGCTTTTTCTGATATAAGAACATTTAATCTTATTGTAATCCGTCAATCTGAAACAATACACGAGGAGTTTGTAAAGGGTGTTGTTGATAGATTGAAGGATGCTGGAGAGAAGGAGGTTGTAATTATTGAAAAATTTTTAGCAGACCACTGTGAGCTTGAAGGAAAAAATCCCTACAAGCTTACACGCGAGGAGCGTTCGGCTGGAGGATGGTATTATGAAAAGTGTAAGACAATTTGGAAGGAAATGCTGAAAGATACAGGGATAAAGTATCGTTTTATCTCTGACACCAAGGATGTTTCTGGGTACGATTGTCCGATTATTGCTGACACTCACGCTGTAGCATACCAATGCAACAGACACCGTTGTATTTGTGCTTATGCAGAGGTAATGGAAAAGGAATATTGTTCCATTGAAGAAATACTCTCTCACTGCCGAACTGTATGATCTCCAACCGGTTTTCCGAAGTGTTCCGGTTAAAAACACTTCAATATTAACACTGTATGTACAGTGTCGCCGATAAAATCGGCAAAAGAGCGACGATGAGACGCGTTCTTGAAATAAAGTTATCTCACTGGTTATGCACCCGCGTGAACATTGGTTAATGTCATGCGGGTTTTTTATTTATTTTTTAAATTTATTATTTTCTAATTTATTATTTTCTAATTTATTTTTAATTTTTTATCCACTTATATTTAAAAATATCTAGTGTTGTTTAAAAAATAAGACTCTTATTAAAATCAACCAATATATAATTTTAAAAAATGAATATTTATTGAATAATTTTATTAAATAATCAAACTTTACTCTAACTAACAAGCCAACAATAAACCGTGGTCAAATTATGCACGTGCATAATTTGACCACGGTTGAAAATTTGTTGATTATTTTAATTTTCTCTTTTTCTTTTTTTTAATTTATTGATATTTAGAAAATTGGAAATTATTTGGAAATAAAAAATAAAAAATAGTTTAAAATATTGGTTTATTAAAAAAAACTGGAAATTGTTTGAAAACTAAAAATTTAAAATTAGAAATTAAAAAAACCTGATCATTTGTCCAATGTCGCATATGGACAAATGACCATGTTTTTTTAGAGATTTAAAACTTTATCAAAATTTTTTGTTAATTTATAATTTGTCATCATATTACCATATTATGTAATTACACAATATGGTAATATGATAGCTTTTGTTTTGTTTTAATGTTTTAATTTTAGTCTTTAACTTAAAGAATTTGTACAATATTGTCAATTGACTACCAATAGTGTACAGGATGATTTTGTAAATATTTTTAAAAAATAATGAAAAAATCGCAATATTTATTCAATTGTCAATAAATATTGATAATGATTTTATCTTTACGAATTTTATTGTTAGTCTCCTATAAAATAATTCTTGATTAAAGTATCAAAAGTTTTATCGTCGCATTCTTTGTGTCCCTTATTTCCGAATGTTAAACAAATATTATTATCGCCATATTTATTATATTGATAATCCGTACATTCAGTAAGCACATAGCTGACTAACTTGCGTATTGCTTCTTTTTCTCCATTATCAAAATCGATAACAGAAATATTCTGCATGTCATTTTTCTCAGAGTTAGATTCTGATAAGCGTTCCAATATTACACCATTTGATACTTGCGTGATTTTTAGTTTCATAATGATATTTTTTAAGTTAATCTTCGTAAATTTTTTGTATTTAAAAACGCTACTTAAAAATATTCGTTTTTTTTATATCTTTTAGATTATCCCAAGCAATGATTTTAGTTTTTTTGTATGTCAGATTTTCATCTCCGCCATATAGCAAAAACTGTTCCACTTTCTTCTTCTTTTCAAGTTTGATAAATTTGGACATATTCTTTAAAAATTCCTCTCTGAAAGTTTGTGCAGATTTAATTTCTATTACTTTAATTTTATTGCCACTCTCCATAAGTAAATCTATTTCATTATTATGATTATCTTTCCAGAAGTAAAAATCTGTTAGTTCGCCGTGATTGTAACTGTATTTTATAAGGTCACTAATTATGAAATTTTCAAACAAATTTCCAAATTGATAATAGCTCTCTAACTCTTCTGCTTTTTTAATTCCTAATAAATAACACACCAAGCCGACATCATAAAAAAATAATTTAGAATGCTTTACGATTCTTTTATTATAGTTTTTATAATACGGCCGTAAACGGTAAATAATAAAACTTGTTTCTAAAACACTAAGCCAACTTTCAACGGTTTTACTAGCTATACCAACATCATCAGCAACTGTTTGAATGTTTAAAATTTGTCCAGATCGTCCCGCTAATAACTTTAAAAATTTTAAAAATAAGTTGTAATCAGAAATATTTTTTATTAATCTAATGTCTTTTTCCAAATAGGTATTCAAATAAGTCTTGTAAAAACTACTTGGTCTGATTTTTTGATCAAAAATACGAGGATAAAAACCATTAAAAATAGTTTTAAAGATATCACCTTTATTTTCCGTTGGCAACTCTTCCAAGCTCAACGGGAAAAGAGTTACTAAACCAACTCTTCCAGCTAGAGATTGAGTAATATTTTCCATTAACAAATAATTCTGGGAGCCCGTTAAAATAAAAGACCCACTTGTTTTGACATCATCAATGTGGGTTTGTAAATACGAAAAAAATTCCGGCGCTCTTTGTGCTTCGTCAATAATTACATTTTTATTATATTGTTTTAAAAATCCACGCGGATCATTTATTGCCATTCTTCGCTTATCGTGATCTTCTAAAGAAACATATTTGTGTTTTTTGAAGATATGTTTAGCGATGGTTGTTTTTCCTGATTGTCTTGGTCCCATTATCGCCACAATCGGAAATTCTTTAGCAAGTATTTTAATTTCTTTAATTATTTTTCTATTTATCATAAATTTTTAAAAAATATCCATTTAACTTCTATAATCGTATCATATCATTTCTGTACAATATTGTCAATTGACTACTAATAATGTACAGGATAATTTTGTTAATATTTTTATTTTTCCAACATTATCCAATTCATTTCAAAAATGCTTTTTAGCGTTTTGTAAATTCCTTCACTTTCTATTATTAATCCTAATCCATCTTTAAATGACATAATTCCTAAAAATCGTCCTCCATATAAAGTTATATCTACATACATAGAGAATTTATCTTTATCACAAAAACGCATTTCTCTCAAATGTTTTTCATCTAATCCTTTTAATTCCTTTGCATATTCAACATTTGGTGCAATAGTTCTCTGCCAAATTTTATTTTCTACCCGCCTAACTACATAATAATCCCAAAGCCAATCCACATCAAAATACTCCAGTATATCCTCCGTAGTCCAAACGAGCATTTCTTGTCCATGATATTTTAATGTATCTTTATATATTTCACGAATTCCCTCTTTGCCCTCAAAATATCGAATTTTTGGCTTTTTTTCTATATCATTGGTGATAGAGAGTAATCCTGGCATTATTTTTTCAAAAAGTCTTTTCTTATCTTCTAGTACCTCACCAATTTTTTTGGGGCTAAGTGCATAATAAAGTGTTTTTTTGCCAACTTTTGACATCTCAATATAACCTTTTTCTTTTAAAGAATCTATTACATAATACACTGTTGTCCTTTTTATGCCTGATTTTTTAGCAATTTGTTCAATGTTAGCCTCACCTAATTCCAAAAGAGCCAGATAAACATCAGCTTCTTTGTCATCAAAGTTTAATTGTTGTAATTCTTTTTTATACATAATTTCTATTTATTATATACAACACTGTCATCCCGGACTTGATCCGGGATCTAGTCTTTAATATCAAAATAGCACTTCAAACCATCATTTACCTCAAATTTGACAGTATATTCTATTTTGTCGACAAAATGGTTGATATTTATATTATAGCAAATATATTTCATTTTGTCAATAAAACAAAGGCTTTTATAGTAAATTACAAAATCAAATTTTACCTAAATTTGACATATTTGACAATATTATTGACAGAACACTAAAAATAAGGTATTATGTATTGTTATGATGAAGAAGTCAAAAAGGCAACTAAATCGTAACTAACAGTTCTTTACAAAAAAACTCAAAAAACAGTCGGGCACTTTATTGATAACCGACATAAAAGGCAGGAAGCTTGCCAGTATTCTATAGTGGATTACAAAACAGCTGATGGTTTTTGAGAAAATTTTATGGAGGTCCTTATGACTACTTCTTCTACTTCTATTATTGTATCTGTTGACATTTCTGAATATGTTTGTTGTCTTCAGGAGAAATTCCAAATGTATTTGGAAAAACAGCCCAATTTTGAAGAAGCGCTTATTGCTATTCGCGAAGGCGGTTCTATTGGAGATGGCTTCGGAAATATTAAACTTGACTCTCATGATGAAGGGGTAGTCTACCGTAATACAATGTATTGGTTTTTTAATTATTTAGACAAGATTGATTATCAAATGTGCGACGAGGCCGTCAAATGGCTCATGACTCATAATACCAACTTCAACAGATTCATGACTGCAATTATAAACGGTGTCCATACCTGCGATCAAGAAAAGTTGAGAAGATTCAGGAATGGATGGTCTCCTATAAGTCCCGAGTTCTCCTCGGAAGAACACGGGATGTTTCACCAGGCAGAATACTTTAAAAAGTTTTTGCCTAACTAATATATACCGGTTTTTCCCGAAGTGTTCCGGCAAAAAACACTTCAATATTAACACTGTAACTACAGTGTCAGCCGATAAAGTCGGCAAATCAGAGCGACGATGAAACGCGTTCTTGAAATAAAATTATCTCACTGGTTACACACCCGCGTGAACATTGGTTAATGTCATGCGGGTTTTTTTTATTTATTTATTTTTTTGATAATGTGCGAATATTCACCAACCAATATTCATTCTTCCGTAGATAATATTTTTTCTTAAAAATAAAAAATAGCAAGTTTTGGACTTACTATTATAGAAACTTACTATAAAATAAATAAGGCGTATCTTAGATTTCGTGATCATCACGAAGAATCCGTTCGCTTGTTATTATTCTTTTTTTATATTCACCTGGTGTTTCTGGTATTATTAAACTTTCAACATCTAGATTATCTTCTACTTTCCTAGCATCATCAATTATCTTCTCAATTTTATCCAATTCTTTTTCAACTAATTCCGATAATTCTCTATATTCACCATCAGAAATCCATTTTTCACCAATAATCTTTCGACAAATTGCAGAAAGTACTTTTTTACCTCTTTCGTTTTCTTGTTTTTGCACAATACGCTCTTCTTTCACCCTTTGTTGAAATTCATCCCAGCTATTAAATTCTAGTGCCCATAAAATCCTCGGCAATTTTGCTTTTTCCGTTTTTTTATTGATGATTTCTGGACTAAAATTTTGTTCATTCATAAATTTTTTAAAAATACAACAGTATTTTTTTCATAAAACAGACAACACTATTACTATCGCATCCTCAATTTATTCCATACTACGCAGTTTCATTATCCGCTCTGTAATAGGCGGATGTGTCATAAATAATTTAGAAATTTTTTTACCCTTGAATGGATTAGCGATAAAAAGATGAGCTGTCGCCCGATTAGCAACTTCTAATTTCTCTGTATCTCCGGAAATTTTTTCTAAAGCACGCGCTAATCCTTCCGGATAACGCGTCAATAATGCTCCAGAAGCATCCGCTAAAAATTCTCTCTTCCGAGAAATTGCTAACTGCATCAAAACTGCCGCAATTGGTGCCAAAATAGATAAAACAACAGCTAAGATCATTAGGATTAATTGTAATTGACCACTTTTATTATCATTATTTCCTCGTCCACCCCAAAATGCCCAATGACGAAACCAATCCGCCAACAAAGTAACAAATCCGACTAAAATAACAATAACTGTTGATAATAAAATATCACGATTGCCGATATGTGAAAGTTCATGCGCAATTACTCCCTCCAATTCTGTTTTTTCCAATCGTTGAATTATACCGGTTGTCAAACAAATCACTCCGTGTTCAGCATCTCGTCCAGTTGCAAAGGCGTTCATAGCGCTGTCTTGAATAATATAAATTTTTGGAACCGGCAAACCCGCCGTAATACAAAGGTTTTCCACCAACCTATAAAGTTCTTTATTGTTTTTAAATGTCAACTCTTTAGCATTGCTCATTTTTAAAACAATCTTATCACTCCACCAATACGATCCAAAGCTCATTATTACAGAGAATATAACAGCTCCATACAAAATTACACTATTGCCCATCGCTCCAGCAAAAACATAGCCAACGCCAATCACAAACACTAAAAATCCTGTGATATAAATCCAGGTTAAGCGGGTATTTCTATCTGCCTGATTGTATAGAGTCATATAATTTCAAAATTATAAAATACTTTTAATCATTTTTATTTGCATATGAATATTTATCGACATATTCCCATTTACCATTTCTGAAATATGCGATTACTTCACCACCATCCACCTGATCATCTAACATATACAACCGCGTCAGTATAGTTTCGTCAGTACCACCGTATTTTCCAAAATTTCCTTTTCTAAAATAAGAATAATGTTCTTTTTCTCCTTCAGTGGTTTCAAATTCAACACTAAACAATCCCTTATCATCACTTTTTTCTTTAATTGCTTTATACGGTTTGCCTCCCATTATTTCATCTAACCCTCTTGTTATTTCTTCCATTGTTAAAAGATTTGTTGATTTTTCAATGTTATTGTTATCAAAAAATGTTTCTTTGTCCATATTTTTACTTTTTTAAAAATTTAATAACTAAACCTAAAATTCAACTTTAACATTTTCTTTCTCTTTCTCATCTTCAATTTCAAAGAAGTCTCTGGCCTTGAAATTCAACATCCCAGCCATAATATTGTTTGGGAAAAGTTCAATTTTAGTATTGAAATCACGAACATTTCCATTATAAAATCTTCTCGATGCTTGAATTTTATTTTCCGTGTCACTCAGCTCTTGTTGCAACTCCAAAAAATTCTGATTTGCTTTCAGATCCGGATAATTTTCTGACAATGCAAATATTGATTTCAATGTTGAAGATAGCATATTCTCCGCCTCAGCTTGAGCTTTAGCATCTCCACCTTCTTGTGCTGACATCGCTGCACTTCTAGCCTCAACAACTTTTTCAAATGTCTGACTTTCATGTTTAGCATAACCCTTCACTGTCTCAATCAAATTTGGAATTAAATCATATCGTCTCTTTAGTTGTACATCAATATCACTCCAGGCCTCATCTACTCTATTCTTTAACCTAATTAAACCATTATAAACCGTAATACCCCAAGCAACAATTGTTACTGCAATAACTATTAACACTATTATTATTGTCATATTATTTTTTACCTTAGGAATTGCCGACGCAATAGCTAAAATATTTTTAACATTTTACGACTTTAATTATACACTATTTATATTTTTTAACAATTTTTTTACAACTTCTCTATCGTCCCACTTCTGCATTTTACCATTTTTCAAACAAATTGCTTGTTCACTACCCTTTCCCGTAATTAAAACGATATCATTTTTTTCAGCCATCTCTAAAGCTTTTTCAATAGCTTTTTGCCTGTCTTCGATTAAAAAAAGATTTTCTTTTTCATTTTTCCCAACTTGCCTCGCCCCCTCGGCAACATCTTTAATTATTTCCATCGGATCATCATCATAAGGGTCTTCGTTGGCAATAATTGCAATATCTGCACCTTTACCGGCTACTTCCCCTAATGGCTTGCGTCGAGCAATATCACGTCCTCCTCCGGTAGACCCTAAAACATGAATTATTTTTCGACACCCAAGTGCATCAACAGTTTCATATAATTTTTCTAAAGCCTTTGGCTCAAAGGCATAATCAACAATGATAGTAAAATCTTGACCCTCTTCAATTTTTTCCAATCTTCCAGGAATATTTTTTATTTTTTCCAAACCCCTTCTAATTTCTTGTCTAGATAAACCCAATGCTTTACCAACACATCCGGCAATCGTCGCATTAGTAGCATTAAACTCGCCCAATAATTTTAATTGCACAATTTCATTGTCGAACAGAAATTTTACACCAGTATTATTAACCTCTAGAAATTTATACTTTATCAACTCCTCTTTTTCCTTTTGTAAAACATCAGCATTCTTTTTTGTAAAAATAATTTTTCTAGCTATTTTAAAATTCCCAAATTCATTGGCATATTTATCATCTCCATTCACAATTATCGTTTTTGAAATATTTCGCAAATTAGAAAATTTTATTTTTTTATGTCTACTTTTTTCTAAGTGCTTAAATAATTTTAGTTTTTCATTTTTATATTTTTTAAAACTTCCATGTGATTCAATATGCTCAGGATATATTCCAGTAAAAGCAACTATATCATAGTTAATAAACCTATGACGAAATTGTCGTATGCCCTCTGAGGTTGTTTCAACAATCGCTACTTGGCAACCATTTTTAACCATTTTTCGCAACATTTTTTGCGTAAAAAATCTTCCCAACATTGTCATCTTTTTATCATTAAGCCATTCTTTTTTGCCATCACTAAGTAATGCTGTAGATGTATAACCAACTTTTAGTCCCTTTTTTTTCAACATTTTAGCGGTTAAATAAACAGATGTTGTTTTACCTGTTGTCCCGGTAACACCAACTACAATCATTTTTTTGCTTGGAAAACCATACACAAGCCCAGCTAAAAAGCCCATCCCAAAATGATAAGCCGGCTGAAAAAATAGAAATATTTTTTCCGGAATAATTTTTTTTATAAAAATGAGTATTCTGTTCATAGCTATATGATAATTCACAATTTAAATAAACTCAAGTCATTTCAAAAACAGCTATTAATAGCTGTTTTTGAAATGTGCTTATTTTTTAAATTCTATACTATGCCAAAATTCATAAAAAAGGTCAGGACTAGAAGTGGCATTAGTGATAAAAGAATAGCAAATCTACCTTCCTCATTGTGATCCGCTTCAAAAATATCTCTATTTAACGCTTTTTTTATTTTTTTCATAGTTTTTTATTTTTATTTTTATTTTATTAATTTTTATAGGGTATTTTTTTGATTTATTATAATTTTAATTACTCGACCTATAATTAAAAAACAAAAAAATGAATCCTCACCCGTGAGAATTCACCCTATATTTCAAAGCTCACTAACTAATTAAGCTTTGTACTACAAGTATACACTATTTAAACCAAAATGTCAACCGAAATTTTTATTGACGAACTTGTTCTCGAGTGTTAGTCTTGAATACCATTAAAGTTATGGTAACGAAACAGTACTTTAAAAAGGAGGGTAGAAATGAAATTGGAAAGAATTCAAGAAAAAATTTCTCAACTCTCTGAGTTGGAAAAGTGGGAAGTTCTTTGCTGGCTAGACTTGATGCTTGAGAAAGCTCAAATCAGCGACGAGAAAAAATCAGTCAGGATACTAGAGGAAACAATCAGGAGACTTCCTTTAGTAATTATCCTCTCTTTAGAAGGGGGTATTATAAATAACCGTTGCGCAATTATTTTAGCTTCAACCAGAAAGAATCGAGCTAGAAGAATTGCCGAAGGCATTCCAAATAGACATCCCTTCGAAAGAGATTTTGAGCTAACCCCGCTTCTGAAAAGTTTGATTGCCAAACGAAATAACGGAATTTACATTCCCGATCCAAAAAGAAATAGTCTCGTAAAAAAACAACGAGAACTCGTGGAGGAGGCGAGTATAACCGCCATATATTTTGTCCGCGCAAAGACTTTGCTCGGAAATATCATAGTGGCAATGGATACCACTGGAACGAAAAAAGAATTCTCACTACAGGAAAGGGAGTTTTTGGACACGATCTCTCGCTTCTTGGGAAGAATTGAAAGTGAAAGAGAACGACTCTCAATGAGTTTAGAGCAAGTTGTTCAAGAGACTAAAATAAATACCTTAAAGTTTTTCATGGCCGCCGTTTTGCATTTACTTAGAAATAAACTGATGTCCATAGGCGGGCTATGTAACAAAATTGGAGATGATGTCGAGAACGGCAACATTTCCAGAATACCGGCAAAAAGCGCATTTGTAACTCGTGAAGTCGCTGAGGTTGGAGAAATCCTACACTCACTAGCAGAACTTTTTTATAATTTATCCAAATTAGAAACATTGCGTTTACACGCTCATTCTATTGAAATGATTGAGAAATTTCTCTCCAATATTAGCGAGCAAGCTTCAATTAATAACAGTTGCTCTGGCTATCCCAATGAATTTTTCAAAACTGATCACAGAAAGTTAGAAAAAGCTATTGGGGCAATCGTCATTAAACTGGATCAAAAAAAGTCGCCTATTCTCATTGATTTTTATCAAACAGAAAAAACATTTTCTATTAAAGTTAGTCAATGTAATGGTGATTTTGAAAAGTTCAAAGATATGTATTATTTAGCAAATACACATAAAGTAGAAGCTCTGTCTGTCTTGTCTGTAAACGATCTGAATTTGAGCGCCTACCTTATAATTTTGCCAAAAATTTCAAAATCGTTCAAGATAGAAGATGACCATTTGTTAATAACATTTGATCTTGCTTCTTTTGAATAAACTAAAAAAATCAAATACGATAGACTGCAGACCAGGGAATTTCAAATTCCTCGGTCTGTTTTTTTATTTTATTAATAGTGTAAAGAGTTATTCTGTTACTAATAATTTTATCAAATTTAACGACTCATATTATTTAATGTTTATTTTTTTATTAGACCTTTTGCAAAACTTCTTTGTTGCGAAATTTTTTAACTCTTAACGAAACGAGGATAATAAGTAAATTATAATGTACTTAATGTACATTAAAAGATAATTTACGAAATTAGACGAAGTTGTAGTAAGAGTTAGGAAATTACAGTAGAAGAGGTTGTGTGAGAGGTCTAATATCAATTTAATTTGTATTTTCCATTTCACCGCAATCACTAAATATTAAGCATAATAAAATGACGGGAACCTGAAAGATTCTCCGCCATTATGTTTTTTTTAAAAAAGAGAACTTCAGCGACTATAAAAATCTCGCCAAGCATCCCTTTTTCCTCTCAATCTTTCCTTGTTTTGTCTCCAACGGTCCCTCCATATTTCCCGCTGAAAAATCCACTTCTGTTCCTGTTCGCAAGCATCAAAATAGTATGATACCCATTGAAGAGGAACTTCTGCATATGGATGTAGATAGCAATTGCCTTTTCTAGCATCATAAATGGCAATCTTTCTAACGACCTTCTTCCACTCATAATGTCGTAATCTCTTCGTTTCGCGCTGATAGGCGCGCTGATAAGGAGTTTTCGCAATATTGCCAATCTGAACACAACCAAACAATGATAACCCAGCAATTACCAATAAAACTACAGTGATTTTTTTCATTTTTCCACCCTCTCACTAAATATTCATCAAAGAGCATTGCCCTCAAAAAGATTTAAAAAATACCATAGACTTCTCCAAAAACTACTCCTTACTGCAATTTCCAACTTTTGGCAAAATTCATTGAATAACTTTTGAAACTTTAGCCTTAGCTAAAGTGAGAAAGTTATTCAATGAATTTTGCTCAAAACTAAAAAATTTCGTAACAAAATTAGTTTTTGGAGAAGTCTATTAAAAGAACTTCCGTTATTTATACAATATTTTAGTCAAAAAGTCAAATGAAAAAACCTACATTCTACTCCCAATCTTAATCTAATCAATAGATATTAATTCTACATCAAAGACAAGCGTCGCATCAGGAGGAATTATTTCACCCGCTCCGCGAGATCCATAACCCATTTCCGATGGAATAGTTAAAACTCTTTTTTCTCCAATTTTCATATCAAGAAGTCCTTTATCCCAACCTTCGATGACCATTCCTTTTCCAAGGGTAAACTTAAATGGTTCATTTCTATCCAAACTGGAATCAAATTTTGTACCGTCGGTTAGTCTCCCAGTATAATGAACAGCTATAGTATCGCCATTTTTTGTTTTTCTTTCGCCAGTACCTTCTTTTATAATTTTTATTTCTAATTTCATATTTTTTTTATTATTTAAATTATCTGATTTATTGGCTTCTTTTTTCTCAACTTGAGTTTGTTCTTCAGCTAATTTTTGTGTATTGTTATTAATTGGAGCATAAACTTTATTATTTCCAAAATTACCATACCAAAAAATAAATATTATACTCACGATAACCACTATCAAAATTAATATTTTTTTATCCATTATTTTTATTATTATTTATTTAGAATTTAGATTTATTTATTATACTGCAAAAGCATTTTAAATCAAAACAAAAAACGCATTGGGATGCGTTTTTTGCTCATCTTCGAGCGGGTGAAGGGAATCGAACCCTCGTCCTCAGCTTGGAAGGCTGATATAATAAGCCACTATACGACACCCGCTTTTTCCGTCTTCCGACGGATATTTTTTATTGCAATTAAAATTACACTAAAATCATCCAGATGTTAATCAACAATGCTACAGTAAAAAACAACGCTCCCCAAAAACATTTAGAGGTAAAGGGACTATCATGCACAGATACAGAACAAGTTTTACATCTTCCCAATAAAACCAATACCCAATTATACCAAGCATAAATTGTTCCCACCAACAAAACTAAAAATTCTAACAAAACTAATGTGTTTATATCCATTTTTATTTTTTATATTAGCTATTTAAACAATATTACTATTATATACAAATTTTCAAGTTTGTCCATAGTAATCAACTTACATTCAGGCAAACACCTTCTCTGCGGGTATCTCCGGCCCCGGAAAAAATATTTTTATTTTCATCAAATACAACACAATTTGCTCCGCCGAAAAACAAGTTTTTATCTTGCCAAATATTAGCTTTTGGAAATTCTTTCTTTATTTCTTCAATCGATTTATCGGGAAAACCAGATTCAATATCTAACTTATTATTTTCAAAATGCAACCGCGAACCATTCACCGCTTCATCTATATTTTTTCCAAAGTCCAATATATTTATCGCCGTTTGCAAAATCGCCGACCGCAACCTATTGGAACCAGCCGACCCCAAAGCTATTTTTAATTTATCTTTAATAATAATTGACGGTGCCATCATCGAAGATATTCTTTCTCTTTCTGTCCATTTGAAAAATCCATTTGGATTCAAATCCTCCTCACCCAACATATTATTCAAAACACTTCCCGTACCAGGAATTAAATATCCTGAGCCCTCTCCGTTGGTAACGGTCATACTGGCGATATTATTTTCTTTATCAATAACACTTATTTGCGTTGTACTTCCCCATTTATTAACTCTACTTAAAATGTCATCAGCAAATTTGTTTAAATAATTTTCAGACAAAATTTCATCAACAATATTTGCTTTTCGAATACTACTATTTAGTTTATCCATTCTAACTATCCCAGCTTTTTCCATTGCCATTATTAAAGACATTAAATGTTCCACTGACCCATATTCCATTTTACCCAGATTAACTTTTTCCAATAATTTTAAAGCAACCGCAATTAATATTCCTCCAGCTGACGGTGGTGGATTAGTTATAAATTTGGCTCCACGATAATCAATCGAAATTGGTTTCCTTTTTTTAACTTTATAATTTTTCATATCCGCCAAAGCAATTAATCCACCCATATTTTTCATATCAGCCACCATTTTTTTAGCAATATCTCCTTCATAGAATTCAGATACTTCGTTTTTAGCTAAAAACTCCAGTATATCAGCCAATTCGGTATTTTTTAAAATTTCTCCCTCCTGTAAAAGTTCTCCTTTTTTCCGCCCACTTTCAAATAATTTTAGGGTATTCTTTTGAGCTTTGTAAATTTCACTTAAAATTTCAAAAGCAAACCCAGAAAACCAATTCATCTTAATTCCTTCCCGCGCAAAATTAACCGCCGGTTCAATAACTTTTTCTATCGGTAATTTTCCCAATTCTGATTGTATTTCAAAAATTCCTCTTGCCCCACCAGGAACGGCAGATGATGCCATTCCAATATGAAAAACTTGCGTCGCTCCTCCAAAATCAACATCTACTGGATAAAAATCCAAATCTTTTTCATTGGATTTTTTTTGTCCGGGAGTTTGTACAAAAAAATCATACACCACATCTTTATTATCTTTAGTATGAGCCATTAGATACCCACCACCACCTAAAGATGCTAAGCTCGGCTCTGCTAAGCAAGCCGCAAAAAAAGCTCCTGCAACCGCATCGTAAGCGTTTCCACCAGCTTCCAAAATAATTCTACCAGCTTCAGCGGTAATTGGATGTCCAGCAGAAATTATCCCTTTCGATTTTTTCTTTTTATCCATAAATTAAAAACACAATATATAATCTTAATTATCAATTTAACAAACACAAATTAATTTTATTCCATCAATCAAAAAAGTCAAATACTAATTATTTTAAATTATCTTATTTTAAATAATAAAACCTAGTTTTTAATGTTTATTCAAAGTGTTGCAATTAATTATTGAAGTTAGAAATCGGTAGTTTGCTTTTTTGTTTGAAATGTGCTATAATTGTAATGAACTTGAGGAAATTTTTAAGGTTGTTTCTCCGACTTATTCAATTAGAACTAAGTCAAAAATGGGTGAAACGCCTTTTTTTATTGGATATTTTTCATTAATTTATCTAAAAAACAAAACACTATGAAAATAAAAAAACAATTTAATAACTTTCGGATTCTAACTGTTTTTATAATAGTTTTTTTTGCTTTATTCTTTTCTACAAACACAATCTTAGCTAAAGAAATAAATTTAAAAAATACCATTTATCTCGTTAATCAAAGTCGCAACGCCAACGGACTAAATAGTTTATTTATCAATCCCACGCTCATAAAAGTAGCCACCGATAAAGCTAATAATATGATTAGTCATCACTATTTTGCCCACACTTCTCCTCAAGGAGTCGATCCATGGTATTGGTTTAAACAAAATAATTATCAATATGAATATGCCGGAGAAAATCTAGCTATAAACTATAACACTGCCGAAAGTCAACACCAAGCTTGGATGAATAGCCCCACTCATAGAAGAAATATTCTTAATCCAAATTATACAGAAATTGGTATTGCTACAGCAAATGGATACATTGACCACAAACCAGCATCTATTACTGTGCAAGTTTTTGGAAAGCCACAATCAATTAAATCCTCTTCAACTATTCTTTCTTCTGAAAATAATTTAACTAAAATTTCTCCAACAATATTAGGCGCTCAATTTAATTATCCGCAACAAACATCTTATCTAAAAGAAATGTCTTCATCCTCTTTTTCCACCAATAAAACCACTTCTGCTCATAATTACAAAAAAAATATTCTACCAACAAACAACAAGCTATTCTTATTCACAAAAAAACACATCCGTGATTTATCGTGGTTGGTTATTTTATTTTTAGGAATTATTATAATCCGCGAACTTGTTTTGAGCACTATAAATAATCCCACTATTCAACGCCATTCAATAACAAATTTAATCTTACTTTTAACGCTTTGGTCAATTTTAATTGGGATGTAAAAAATACTTGCAATAATAGCGGGACTTCCACTAATCAACAGTCGGACGACTTTACTATTTTAAAATTTATAACTTATTTAATATAGTGACTCTATATCCGATTTTGCCGAGACAAGTTTACTTCCCATTTTTACCAATTAAATATTTTTCAATTCTCAAAGCAATATTATTCCAAAAAGTTTTTAAATAATATTCTTGTCTTTTTGTTTTTGGTGTAAAATAATATACCCCATTATCATTTCTTACCTTTTTAATTGAACTATCCCATACACCAAGTACCTTACTATCATTTTCCAGTGGTAAATTTATACTTTTAGGTTTATTCTTTTTTAAAAAAAACTGCTTTATTAGGACTTCCTTATTGTCATTATTTTCTAAATAAAAATTTTTTTCATTTTTATCAACATTATATTCCTTTTTTTTATTATCGCTATTTCTAATATTTATATCACTATTTTTTTGAATGTTATTATTTTTTTTCTTATCATCAATAACACTAATAGTTTTCAACCAGAACCATCTTCCTCCTTTGTTTTTTTTATAAATATCTCCATCTTTTATACCATTTTTATTTTTATATTTTAATCTATAAGCAACTTTTCCATCAGGATATCGTAATTCCACTATACTATTTTTATTATTTAAAGAAAAACTAGAAAATTTACGAGTAATTTTTTTACTTTTTCCAGCCTCAATAACGATCTTATCGTAAATTGGATGATTGATTAATTTTCCTTTTTTTAATCCAGTAGCAATACTCCAATTTTTCAAATTAATTCTCTTCCTTGATTGATTTTTAATTTCTATCCACTCAAACTCACTATCTTTCCCTTTTGGATTAGGCATTAGGGCTGTAATTTTCACTTTCTTATGAGGAAATTTTTTCACCTCAATTTGAAATTCTTTTTTAAAAGCTTCTCCCTCATTTAAGATTTCCACAAAACCATTATAATTTCCTTTATTTAAATATTTGTGTCTGGTTTTTCTTTTATAACTTCGTCTCCCATCTCCAAAACTCCATCTAACTTTAAATTTATTATTTTTTATATTTTCCACATCAACTTTAAAATTTATATAAATATTTTTATATTTCTTTTTACCAATTTTTACTTTTATTTTTGGAACTAGAGAAAATAAATTATTTTTTCCAGGAGTTAATTTATTGCTCCAGCGCCATTCTTTATTATTTTCATCAAATCCATAAGAAATATTTTCTTTAGCAGTTTTATAATTAATTTTAAAAACTTTTTTTCCATTTGGATTTAATAAAAAAACTTTCTCTCCTCCAGAATTATTAAGAGCAAATTTATAATCACTTCTATATATTACAAAATATTTTCCACTTTTTATTTTTGCATTTTTTGGAAAAATAAATTGACCATTTTTAGAATTATCTTTTATCAACCAACCCTCTAAATTAACATCATTTTTTCCAAAATTATACAATTCAATAAATTCATTATTTTTTTCATCTCCTTCTGGATTTGGTAAAAGTTCATTTATTCTTATATTCTTACTATATTTTTTAGATTTTAATCTTTTTGAATTCTCCCTACCAGGTGTTCCATTTAATATATAACTATTTCGCCATTTTTTATTTTTAAAATCCCACTCTAAGGAATAACCCTTTATTTTTATATATTTTTTAGGTTCATATTCTACAATCTCAGTAAAACTTAAACAATTATCCAAACTAATCATTACCGCATCTTTTTTTCTAGCTTGTAAATTTAAAATTGTGTCAAAAATTTTTCCTTTATAATTTGGATATCTTTTTTTAAATTTTTTAACATTATCAGTAAATATAATATAGTCACCTTTTTTAATTTTAAATAATTCATCCTTTTTTAAAGTTTTATTTTTAGCATTTTTTACACTGTGACATTTTAAATATCTATTAGTCTTCTTACTCCTTTTTAATTTATCTCCATATTCATCAAATACTCTCCAATTTTTATCAACAATAAAATCATCTTTAGCAAAAATTTCAATCCAATCACTATTTTTAGAGCTTTTTCCTTCCGGATTATACATTATTTCTGTAATAATAATATTTTTTTCATTTTTTAAACTTTCAGCCAGAACTTTTTTTACAGTAAAAAATCCCAATAAAATTATTATTAAGACAATTAAATAAGTATTCTTTCTACCAAACTTAAAAAAGAAAATTCTACAGAATTGCACAATTTCCAAGAAAATTATATTAAATTTATTTCTTAATCTTAATATCTTTAATTTCATCCCCTCCTATCTGCTCATTTACCTCCACTATAAGCATTTTTTTATTTAACCAAATTTCATTTGCCCAATTAGAATTTCCCATTTTTAAAAATATTTTTCCATTTTTATAATATTCAACTTTAACATTTAACAAACCAATTTCTCCATACTTAACTTTAATAATTTTCTTAAATATATAAAAAACAGTATCTTGATCTAACTCTTTGTTTTTTTTTAAATTTTTATATTTTAAGAAATTACCTAAAGATTTCATTTATTTTTTAATAGGCATAATTATATAAATATAATTATCTATTATTTTATTATCCTCATCAATATTTCTCAAACCAATTGGTGTCACACTATCATTAATCATAATTTTGACATTTTCCGTATTAATACTATTTAGTCCATCAATTAAAAACCTTGGGTTAACTACAAAATGTTGATTATCTCCATTATTTTGCACATTCAATACAACTTCATTTTCACCAGCCTCTTGTAATTCCGATTTTATAATCATTTTATCATCACCATCTTCTTTAATAATGCTTATATCTACCTCACCTTCATTATTTTTAGTAAAAATACTAGCAATTTTAATTGATTGTAATAACTCTTTTCTATTAATTAAAATATTTGTTTTAAATTCAGTAGGAATAATTTGTTTATAATCCGGATATTTTCCATTTATTAATCTTGATACCATTTTTATATCATTAATATCAAAAAATATTTGATTATCTTCAATTGTTACAAAAATATCAATATCTTCATCAATATTACCTAAAATTTTATTCAATTCACGGAAAGTTTCTGCCGGAACAATAATTGATTGACCCTTTAATGAATTATATTTATCATCTTTTTTTATATTAATCACATTTTCAGCTAAACGAAAACTATCCGTTGATGCAAAATAAATATTATCATCAAAAACCATATTAACACCAGTAAATTCAACTCTAGTATCATTTAAACTAACACAATTCAAACTATTTTCAATAATTTTTTTAAAGTTTATATTTTTAATCTTAAATTGAGATTCTTCTTTTTTAATTGGTATAATTGGAAAATCTTCCGGATCAAGACAATTTATTTTTGCTCTATATCTTCCACAATTAATATGTAATATTTGATTTTTTAACTCAATTTCAATATTTTCTTCTCGAGGAAGATTTGAAATAAAATTGCTTAATAAATTTACCGGTACAGCTATTTTTCCTTCTTTTTCTATTTTAGCTCCAATTTTAGTAATTATTCCAATCTCTAAATTTGTTGCCGAAAAAACTAATCGACCATCTACAGTTTCTAATAGAATATTTTTTAAAATAGGTAGAGTAATTTGTTTTGCTGTAATTTTATCAACAGTTAATATTGCTTTTTTAAAATTTTCTTGAGTACAAATCAATTTCATATAATTATATTAATAATATTATAAGAATATATTTATATAATATTATTATTACTATTATTAAGGGTTAAAAATCTGTTAATAAGTGTATTTAACACTGATAGCGAGTTGATTAATATAAAAAATAAATTGTTGATAATTACTGTATAAGCACTTGATAATATATTAATAATAGTTTGATAACTTACTAGTAATTAGATAAATTTAATTTAATAAATATTTATTAACAATTATAAGTATATATTAAACATATAATAAACATACTTATACACAGCAGAAAGGAGGTTATTAACAAGTTATTAAGATATTAGGGTGTAATTTAAATATTAAAGTAATTTTAATTAAACAAAATACTATTTATATTGTTTAATTCTTCTTTTCGGCGTTGATCAGTTTCTATCTCATTATTAATTTTATTAAAAGCATAAAGAGCTGTGGTGTGATCTCTTTTGAAAAATTCTCCTATTTCTGGATAAGACATTTTTAACTCTTTCTTAAATAGAAACATTGTGATTTGTCGTGGTAAGGCTATATTTTTTTTACGACTAATACTTAATAAGTCATCTTTACTTATTTCAAAAAAAGTGGTTATAGTTTGAACAATATCCTTTTTTGTTACACTGGTTTTTTCTTTTGAAACAAGTATTGAAGATAATATTTTTTTAGTAGCTTCTAATGTAGGTGTTATCTTATTTAATTCAAAAGTGGCAATAATCTTATTTAAAGCACCTTCAAGTTCACGAATGTTACTTTTTATATTTTCTGCTACAAATTTTACTATAACATCATCTAATAAAAATTGTCGTTCGTTCATTTTTGTTTGTAAAATGGCTACACGGGTCTCCATATCAGGATTTCCAATATCAGTTATCATCCCACCCTCAAATCTTGACCGTAAACGGTCTTCTAATATCTGAATTTCTCCCGGTGGACGATCACTGCTCATAACAATTTGTTTATTTAATTGATAAAGAGCATTAAATATATGAAAAAAGATATCTTGAGTCTTTTCTTTTCCGGATATAAATTGAATATCATCAATTATTAGAAGATCTATTTGTTGATATTTATTTTTAAATTTATCAATAGTTTGATTTTTAATACAATCAACTAATTCGCTAGTAAAACTCTCGGAAGATATATAAATAATTTTTTTATCGGGGTCATTCTTTATTATTTCATTGCCAATAGATTGTAATAAATGTGTTTTACCAAGACCAACGTCGCCATATATAAATAAAGGGTTATATTGAGTTCCTGGATTTTGAGAAACAGCATAACAAGCCGCTCTGGCTAATTCATTGTTTTCTCCAACCACAAAATTATCGAAAGTGTAACGCGAATTTAGGTTATTTGCTTGAGAGAAATTAATTTGAGGTGTAAAAGGTTTTTTATTTTTTAAATTAATTGTTTGATTTTCAGAAGAAGTTTCCATATTACTAGCACCTATATCTAAATTTTTCTTTAGTTTTTCCTGTGGTGGGCAAATGGAACATTTAACTTCCATTATATCTTCTTGATAATTTCTTAAAGCTTTAATTATATTATTGTTAAATTTATTTTCTAACCATTCTTTAGAAAAATTATTTGGAACACCAATAGTAACACAACCATTTTCATTAGAAACAATAAAAGTATCCTTAAACCAAGTGATAAACTGTGGTTTAGTGAGGGAAAGCTCCACTTCACCCAAAACAGCTTTCCATAAATCTTCATTATTCATAGGATGTATGTGTTATTAATTTTTTAATAAAGAAGTGTTCGAAATGTTTTAAAATTATAGCATATATACCAAAACAAAATAATACCGTTTCTGTGGATAAGTTGTTAATAAGTTAAAATATCTGTGTATAATAAGTATTTTGTTTTAAAAAATCCGCCTGAATATTAGTGAAGTAAAATTTGTTAAAAAAAGATAAAAAAGAAATTAGCATAATTGTTTGTTAGGCTATTTTTTAAATTATAGTAGTTTTTTAAAATTAGGATAAATGGTGGACCATATCGGACTTGAACCGATCGCCTCTCCCATGCCATGGGAACGCTCTACCAGATGAGCTAATGGCCCAGTTGATTTGTATATGTGAATAATAGGAAATTATTTCAAGGTAGTCAATAGATAAAATAATATTAAATTAGTTTAAAATGATGTAGAGATAAAGTAAGGTGCTTAATTAACTGCTTATTTTTTTATTTTTAAAAATAAAAGAGCTATCATTATGGCTTAGATTACTCAGTACTTTTTTATGGATTTTTCAAATGTTTAAATTTTAAAAAGGATTAAAGTGCTGATAATAAAAAAATTAACAAAAAAGTATGATATTAAACAATAAATAGAATGATATGTCAAGTATTAACAACTTATACACAGGTTATTCATAAAAAATGATAAGTATTGGGAGCTATATGAGGAAAAAAAGCTTAAATTGTTCCACGTGGAACAATTTGGGATAGAAAAGTGTTTTGTGTTTAATAAAACATACAGCTTTTTATTTATGAATTAAAATAAACGAGCTACTAAAATATCGGTTGCTTGATTTTATACAACAATGTTCCACGTGGAACATTATTGTATAATGTAAAATATAAATAAAGTAATAAAGTGTGGTATATTCTTAAAATTGTTCCACGTGGAACAATTTTAGTGTCATTATAAATATTAACATTAATAAAATGATAATAATTTATCAAAGAATGTTGATAAATGAAAAATATTAGTGTAAAATGTTTTAAATAATGTTCCACGTGGAACATTTCAGGGTAAAATATTACTTTGTGATCATTTTATGATTATAAAAAGGTATTTTTCTAGCAATAAATAAGTTGATTCTGTTTTTTTGACATGTTTTAGAATAAGTTTGGCTCAAATTGTTCCACGTGGAACAATTTAATGTTAATATTAAATAATGTAGGTGTGTAATTTAAATGGATATTATATTAAAAAATGAATTAAATAAATAAAAATGTCTATATAATGTAATTAACCTTATATACACAGTGTTTTCGTGTCTATTTAATACTATAATGAAAAATTATTAAATAAAAATCATAAAATGTTCCACGTGGAACAATATATGATAAATAATTTTTTATTATATTATAGTCATAGAAACTACTTTTTGATTATAATACACTGAAGGTGTGTGCTTGAAGTGTTATTTAAAACAGTTTTCTTTTATAATGTTCCACGTGGAACATTATAGTATTTATTATAAAAAGATAATAATATCTATAAACGCTGTTTTATAGCTAAAAAACCAATATTTATAACTAAAAAACAATAAAGAAGAATATTTAATCATAAAATGTTCCACGTGGAACAATATAATATAAAAATTGTTAAACTTTTGTAAAAGGTTATTATTTGCTTTAAGATAGAGGTTTTTCGATGCTTTGGTTGAAAAAGCAGTATATTTAAAATACAAGTTTTTAAATGGTTTTAATTTATTAACAAATGAAGACAATAAATAATTGTTCCACGTGGAACAATTTATAGTGGTAAGTGAATTATTTTTTTTATTACAACAACCTTATTATTACACAGGTGATGAGTCATATAAGAGTATTATATGTTTAGGACTGATAAATGAATTGTTCCACGTGGAACAATTTAAAGGTTTATTATATTACAAATCAAATCAAAAGTTTGTAAAGATTTATTAAACAGTTGATAATGCTGATTTATTAGCTACAATAGGCTTTTTGTAAGATAATTCTTTGTTAAAAGTGCTTGTTTTTGGTAAAATTCTGGTCACCGATTAACTAAAAGTAATTTCTGAGTTATTAAAAAAAATGAGAACTTCTAAAGTTAGAAAAAATACTGGGTGATTTTTATTAGCTTAAATAAATTTAAATCTAAAAAAATGTTCTGTAGGCTTTCCTCAAAATTAAAAAAAATATAACGAAACTTGTTTTACAAATATTTTATTAGGTAAAAAAAATGGTTAATTATTATCTAAAATGTTCCACGTGGAACATTTTGAGATAGTGATTTTAGTGTTTGTATAAACAATCAAATCCTACTAAATTAGTAGGATTTGATTGTTTGAATATAGCGTGGTTAGTGGATAAGTTGCGATAATAAACGAATTTTTCTAAAGATTTGAGCAATATTCGGGCGGGTAATTTTATTAACTCTAGTATGGCATACACAACTAACTGTCTATCTTGATTATTTGCCTGCCCACCTTTGGTGGGAAGCGGAGGGGCGAGCTGAGAACTTGAAATTGAGTGATTTTTCAGACACAACTTGTTGGGTGAAGTTGTTGTAGTAAGATAAAAAGCGATACCTTTTTGAATTTTACGCAAAAAGTTGATTTATTTTATCAAGATACACTTATTATTATCGCATTTACCTTTGCCTTTCGGCAAAGCATCACAAACTCTTTGCTCTTTATTTTTGCATTTATCCCAATATTTTTCCTGATATTGATTTAGGAATTTTTTATTTATAGCTATTGAATAATCTTCACAGTTTCCACATTCATAAATAAATGGTATGCAGTCGGAGTCAGAGTTGCAAAAAAATTCGTTTTGTTTTTTACCCACTACTTGTTTTTGAACAGAATTGTTGCTTATTTTTTTTATTCCAATATACTCACAAGAGAACTTCGCATCTCCATTTGGCAATCCCGCTACTATTTTACTTGTACTTATAATATTACCATTACGCGATAAATATGAATAATACTTGTTCAACTGTTGTTGTGTTAAGTTTTTCTTTTTAAGTACTTGAATCGCCATCAATTCCGCTTTTGCTCCGGGTCCATATTGTTCTTGCAGACAATGATATACTGCAACCAATTCATTTTCAAAATCTTCTTTAGTCGGTGTTGGACTGGCAATGATTTTATCAACTATTTTCGAATAAACTTTTAATGCGGACTTTTCAGTTGCTTTAGTTTGTTTGATATGGTTTTGTTTGATGACACAAAGTTTCGGGTCCTTGTCTTTACAAATTTCAGGTCCGGTAAAAAATATTTGACCATTAAGATTTGTACAATCAAAACCACACTCATCTTCAACACAAGACGGCTCTGCTCTTAGTTCTTTACAAAGATTTTGATTATGTTCTCCCCAGAAACTATCATTAAAAGTAATTCCAAAAACTATCAGTAATATGGAAATCAATACTATTGGAAAAAATTTGTATTTGAAAATAGAAATTAAAGAAAATACAACAACTCCAATATAACCAACTGTAATCATTAGAAAATATTTTGAAGTAGAACCTGCCAATCCAAACAAGAGACCTGTGTAAATAAATGGTAACAACAACAGACTGAGAATTAAAATTATTTTATTTATGTTTTGAATGATTTGTTTTTTATTCATAGATGTAAAATTAAAAATAAATTTATTTTGATAATTTTTCTGCAGTAGCAGAAAAGAATTTGATTATTTCTTGAGTAGTGAGATTAAGTTTAATGAAAAAATTTTAACTTTTTTATTAACCGATCTATCAACCATCCCAAATAATATACAAGCACGCTATTAAAAGCTACAAGAACAAGAAAAACAAAAATTGAGTCATTGATAATTCCTTCTAATAAAAATGACCAGGGCGTAGTTGGTAAAACTAAAATTAAACCGCAATACATACCACTACAAAAAAGTGTATAAATCCAAATGATTATTGTAATTATTAAGTATATTGACGCAAGAATTATGCCAATTTTTGATTTTTTCATAATTTTATTTATTAATTTGTTAAACAATTAAATTATAGCATAAGTTATATTTGATTTGATTTGATTTGAAATAAATTGTTAAAAAAATCTTTAAAATAATAAAGAAATTTCTGGCTATTTCAAATAACGCTTCTGCATATATAATGTTACTTTATCGGAATATGGGAAAATGAAGTGCAACGAGTGAATTGCATGTGCTAGGCAAGCCGAATGGAGCAATAACGGAGTGAGAGTGCAATGCGCCTTTAGCGTATTTTTGAAAAAATTTATCCTTATTATTCTTTTGTTGTTGGGATTCTGTCATTATTTATTTTTGGTTTTTTGTTCTGAAAAATGAAATATAAAATTCTAGAAAAAAAATAAATAATGCCAATAAAAATAATATATTCAAAAAAAATTGGCAATCCTAATCCAAACGCTTGCCCTGGAGATAATTCATCCGGATTGTCAGAAAAAAGTTGAATCACAAAATAAAAATACATAATTAATGGGTAAAGTGTCATTATTAATAATAGTTTTTTTGTTATTTTTTCAAGTTTATTTGATTTACTAACATTGTAAAATATTAATATCAAAGGTCCTGTAACCAATAAACCAATAATTAACTCGGAAAAAATATCTTGTGATTTTTTAGACAATATTGAAACAATAATTAGTATAATTGAAATCAATATTAATAGTATAGTAACTATTTTTACTTTTCTAAATAAATAATTATCAACAATTTTAAATAAAGGGTATACTTTGTGAAATATTTTTTTAAAAATAAAAAAGGTAGTATAAAAAAATAAACAAATTAATCCTGTTGTAATAGTAATAATAAAAAATTTATCTACTAAGGGTGACGAATTTAAAAAGACCCTAACGATTATGCTTAATACGAATAAGAGCAGTAAAATAAGTGTAAATATCAATATTTTTTTCATAATTTTAAAAATTATTGTTATCAAATTAAAGAGATTTTTTGAATTGTGTACAACTGGATAGATATACGAAGTTTATGATATTCCTATTTATTATTAATAATTATAT
>LSNR01000002.1 GCA_003056165.1 Parcubacteria group bacterium M6-OD1-3
AGCTTAACGACATTGAAATAACAAGTCCAGACATTGCCAAACTCATCAAAGCCCTAGTAATAAACGGTAGATTGTGAGCCAGTACGCTTTCATTAAATCTCGAGCCACCGAAAATCAACGGCAACCAGCCAAGAATTGCTAAAATAAAAGGTGCAGTCGCCCAAGAGTGATGACCCTCTAGCATTTCATAAGCAATAAATAATTTCTTCTTTAATTTTATACCTCTATCTTTCCAAATCGCTCGCATAATAATTGGAAAATTTTCTATCCCATAGGCCCAACGACGTTTTTGGAGATATTGATTTTTAATAGTCTGCCAATAGGTATCAGCAAGAACAGCATCTAAGGAAATTGGTAAATAAATCGGCGTTACACGATAATCCCCATGATAGTAAGAATAACATTTCCAATAAATTATAGAATCTTCACTAATCATATTAACTGGCCAAAAATTTACCTTAACCAGAGTGTCAAACGGCTCACTGTGCGAAGAAAAAGTTACCATTTCTTTGCGAGTACTTTGGTACATATGCCAAAAAGATGAACTCGTTACGATTACTCGCACAAAAGCATTAGTATCCCATAAATTATTATGATAAACGGGAATTGGCTGATATGATCGTTGTAATCTTTTCGGGTCAGTAATATATGAGTATGTAAGTGCCGCAAAATATTCTTTATGACAGACACTATCACAATCAAAATTGGAAAAAATAACTTTTTTAAAATCAACTTTTTTTTCTTCCAAATATTTTTTTAATTCTTTGGCTGCAAAAGTAGCGTTAGATGCTTTACATTTCATTTCACCATCGGCGACAATATGTGTGGTCACCAAAAAATCGCGAAAAACTCCAGTAAATTTGTTTTTCAAATAATTAACTTTTTCCAAACGTTGTTTTTTATCTTCACGTTCTTCTGTCGCCAAGAGAATAATTATTTGTTTATTTGGAAAATTACTATCAGCAATGGCTTGGATTGCTGGTTCAATAACTTTCGCCGATTCTCCTGCTGTTGGAAGCAATACCACATGTACAATTTTTCGCCAATCCCAAATCTGACCTTTAATTTTTTCCAAATTTGTAATTTCAATATAATCGTTTTTCAAAATTTTAATTTCTTTTTTAATTTTTCTTTTTTTCTTAAAAGAAATCTTCTCTTTTAGCATTTTTCGCAAATTATCAATCCTAAGCTGAATTGTTTCAGCATATTTCATAGGTTCTTTCGCATTCTGACATTTCCCCCACCAATCAATTAAACGACCTCTTTGCAATTTATTGAAGGCCATAATCGAATAGAAGGATATAAAAATTGTTCTATAAATCCAATAAATATCAAATAAAATAATAAAAATCGCCACCCACACTGGGACGATAAAAGCAAGTAACGGCATACTAATTAAAGTTAGCCATGTCAAAGTACCAGGAATCATTTCCAAAAATCGTTGCACTTTTCTACTTTTTATATCTTTTGGATACGGACTGGGAAATTTAAACATAATCTTGTTAATTTCTTATCTTTAATTTATTTTTTAATTTGATAGCTTACTTGAGACAAACTGGATTTTTAAAAATAATTCACAATAATAATCGAAGCACCGGCAACTGAAATTCCAAGTTGAGATAACAAAGCAGTAAGAGATAATATATGCGAAAGCATTCTTTCTTTTCGGTTAAAAAAATAAATAGCTAAAATCAAATTTACTATAGTAAAAGAAATTCCAACTAAGGGCATCAGCAGTATCTGCTTATTATAACCCACTAAATCGACACCTAAATAAACATTATAATGTAAGATTATCAAATTATTTAATTTTCTAATAAAGAAAAACAAGACTAGAAAATTTACCACGCCCAGAAAAATTGAGCCACCAAAAATGGATGTTAATAATGGATTTTTAAAAAATTCTTTGATTTGCATTATTTTTTCAATCTGACTATCATTTGCTTAACCTTTGGCATTCTACTTATTAATAAATTGTGCGGTTCCTTAAATAAGTTTATTAAAAATCTATCCAACATATTTAGCCGATAAACTAATTCATCACTATTAATTACCATATATCTTAATTCTTTTCCTATTTCCGCTTCAAGATGTGCAATTAAGTTTTTTAATTTTACTCTGCTGACATTGTCAACAACTAATAACAAATCTAACTTGCTTTTACTATTATTAGAGAAAACTCCTGATGTCAACGCTAATTTAACATTACCAATTCTTTTAATTTTTTTTAAACTTTTACATTGCGGGAAAATATCTGATTTTATAATCAACTTTTCTATTTCTCGATAAAATGAAAATTTAGAATTTATTTGATAATATTTTTTGTTTTTTTTCTTTTTTTCTTTCGTAAAACCAACTTTTTTAAAAGCACCAAGTTCCTTTCTAGTTTCGTTGGTCTTTAATAAATTCTTTTTCACTATTTCAGAAAATAAATATTCCTTGTTAGGATTTAAAATAAAAAAACGCATTAACCGTGCTCTGGCTTTTGAACCTAATAATATTTCTAAAACTTCAACTGACATATTTTTATAAAAAAATGATTAATCTCTAAAATATAGTCTAATACCAAAAAAATAAAAAGTAAACCTTTTATCACAATTATAGGCAACTTATCTCGAAAATGGATTTAAGAATATACCGTCTATATAAAGTTTATTCTTTCCATTTTACTGGCAATTCCATAACAAATTTTGAGCCTTTATTTATACCCTTGGACTCAGCCCAAATTTTTCCATGATGTATTTTAACCATTTTCCTGCCAACATAAATTCCCAATCCCGTTCCCTCGGAACCCAAACGCTCCGTACTTGTTCCGCGCGAAAATTTCTTGAACAAATTTGGCATATCTTTTTTTAAAATACCCACTCCAGTATCACTCACCGATATTCTAACTTTTTTATTATCGATGTTTTTTTCTTCTATTGTTATTTTTCCTTTTCTTGTATATTTTATAGCATTATCAACAAGGTTTGAAAGCACTTCTCTAATTCGTTTGCTATCCATTTTTATTTTAGGCAAAGGTGTCTCTGTTTTTTTTAAAATAAGTTTTAGACCTTTTTCCTTAGCTCTCATTTCAAAAGATTTATATACTTCGTCAACTATTTTCCTGCAATCCTGATTGTCCTCAAAATTATATTGTATTCTACCTGATTCTATTCGAGAAATATCCAAAATATCTTCCACCAATTCAATTAACCTTTCATTTGAAACCAGCGTTCGCTTAAGATAATCCTTTATTTTTTCGTTTAAATTATCTCCACCCTCCTCTAATGCCATACTCACATAACCCTTTATAATCGTCGGTGGTGTTCTTAATTGATGTGCCGCGATAGAAACGAATTCGTTCTTAGCATCATCCAATGCAATTAATTTCTCATTGGTTTTTTTTAATTTTTTAGCTAAGAATTTTAATTTTTCTTTTTGTGCCACTTCTTGGTCAAAGCTTTTTTTCAATAAATAACTTGTAAAAGCAACTGCAACGAAAAATAACATTTTAACAATATATTCTTGTATTGTTTCTGAAATAAAGATATAGCTAAAAGCAACTACATTTAATAGTATTATCAGCGCATGCAAGGTTAACACTTTAATTTTTAAAAGCTTATATTGCGTTATTGCATACCCTGTAATAATAGCAAAAAATAATCCAGATAAATAGAATATCGGAGGTACATTAACACCGTAAGCCGGCAAAAAGCCAACTGATCCAGTTGTTAATACTAGTAATGCCAAAAATTCCGTTCGCGCTTTTTGTCTTAAAATACCCAAATTAGATCGACACAAAACAATTATCTCATTAAACATTAGCACTAGATATACAATAAAAAATATCAAAAAAAAGTGATGGAAAATCTGTGCTTTAGAATGAATCCCCCATGAATATTCATAAACATTATTAACAAATAGTTTTGTAAATAAATTCAATAATAAAAAAATAAGCGAAAAAATATAACCAACAATAACAATCATTTTTCTTTTTTTAAATTTTTCAGCAAAAATAACAGCAAAATGATATACTGTTGAAGGAATAAAAATAACAGCAACATATATTAATTTATCCCAAAAAAACGCTTCTTCAGTTGTATGACTTTTAAGCATCATAAATGTTCCACTTAACCACGCAAAAATAATAAAAGAAAAAACCAAAAACAATATATTTAATTGATTTCTTTTTCCATTAACAAAAACAATTATTCCTAAAGCTAGTACAAATATAGAGCTTATTAATGGTAATAATTTTATAATATTATCCATTTATATTTAGATATTTTACTTTCTTATATTCAAAATATAACACAAAATTACCGTAAAACAAAATTAAAAATACCCGTGTCGCAACACAATAATTGCAACACGGGTAGGATTTCTAATTCAAAAGATGCATAATTTCATAAACACGAGACTTTTTGAACTCACACCTTAACGCAAAGTTCAAAAGCGTTTTTATAAGTTCTTGCGTGATCGGCGGATGCTCACAAAAAATATCGCCAAGAGCACAACGGCAGTTTTCTTGCGAAAAACGAGGAGTCCAAGATGTAAATGGTCTATAATCCCTTGTTCCTCGAGTAATTGCTGCCTGCAAAATACGCAGAACTCTTTTTGTAGTTTTTTTAGGATCTCTCCTGACTGACGGCCCAGAAATTCCCAAGACATTTAAGCTCATTTGGAGCAATTCATCATACTCTGGAGCGTTGGCGTTCGTTATGTTAAACACGCCCGGAATACCAACGGAAAATAAATTTGCTATCAACATCACAACATAATCAATTGTCACAACATTAATTGTTGCTCCAACAACTCCCGGTACTGCTACTGGAAGGTGTAAAGTTGAATCCGAAGAATGAAGGATTTTTTTGCGAACAAAACCTGTCCCATCACTCATCTTAGCAAAAGGTTTCATAAAACGGTACCAACCACCGTCCATAGAAGTAGTTAACCCATCTATACTACGCCCGATAACAATACTCGGAGCGTAGATAAAAACTTTCCGTTCCGACTTTTCTTTCCCCCATTTCATAACCTTAACCTCTGCTAAAGCTTTTGGCATTGTATAGGAGTTTACAAAATCACTCAAACGAAGATCATCTTCTTTTACAATCCCGTTTTTCATAAAATCTCTGGCGAATACCGTTGATACATAATGAAACTCGGGAATATTATGCCTGGACGCAAACGCCAACATTTTCTTCGTTCCTTCTAGATTGGTTGCCGAAATCTGCCCGGCAAACTTCTTTTCAAAACGAATATCGCCAGCACAGTGGAAAATCGCGTCAACATTTTTTCCTGCCCAATCAGGAATATTATCCAAATCGCCAGAAGCGACCAGGAAGTTTCCGTCAAGAGCGTTAGTATCAACAAGCGCAAGAGCATCTCGCACCCGAGTTTCAGCTAACAGCCCATGTTTTTCTCTGGCAAGAAAAACAAGTTGACAGTCTCTCTGAAGAAATTCAACAGCCAAAAACTGGCCGATAAATCCTGTACCACCGGTCAACAAAATTTTCTTGAACATTGTTATCCTCCTTTTGTGATGACAAATACCAGTTTTTATTTTTTGCCGTTAAAAATTTTGCTAAATCAAAATACTACCATTTTTATACCACGCCGAAACAAATATGTCCAATAAAAAACAGCGAGGTTGAACCTCGCTGTTAAAATTATTACACTATACAAACACACCTCATTATGTTGTTTGTAATTTTCCATCTTTCAACCACACTGATCTATCTACATATTTCTTATCATCTGGCTCGTGCGTGACCATAATAATTGTCTGATTATATTTGTCTGCTAATTCACGCATCACCTCCAAAACCGCTTCTGCCGCCTCAGAATCCAAATTCGCTGTCGGCTCATCAGCGAAAAGAATGTCAGGTTTATTCACAATTGCACGCGCGATTGAAACTCTTTGTTGTTCGCCACCGGACAATTCCGAAGGTAAATTATTCTCACGACCATTTAATCCAACTCTCTCAAGGATTTCTTTAATATCTTTATTATACTGTCTTTTTGATTTTCCTAATGCCATCATAGGCAAAGCAATATTCTCATATAGAGTTAATTCTGGAATTAAGGCATAATCTTGAAAGACATACCCCAACACTTCTAACCGAAACTTTGCCCGATCTTGTTCCGATAATTTCGAAACATCAATACCATTTATTTCTATATATCCAGATGTTGGTCGATCCAGTAAAGCAATCTGATGCAAAAAGGTAGATTTTCCAGAACCACTTCGCCCCATCAATGCCACGAATTCACCCTTTTTTAATTCTATATCAATCCCTTTCAATGCATAAACTGGACTAGCTGTATTCGCTTTATATGTCTTAACCAAATCTTTAGTTTTTAAAATATATTCTTTCATATAATAATTAGCGCATTAAATCAAGAATTTTTTTACGGACTTCTTTTATTGCCGGCAAAAATGATCCTATTAATCCAGCGATGATAAACAAGATTATGCTCATTTTCAAAGCCGACTTTTTTATTGATGGAACCATATCGCCCATCGGAAAATCAATTGGATGTACTTTGAAAAAATTTATTACTCCAAATCTCATTAACAAATATCCTAATGCCATTCCTAATACAGTATAAAACATTCCCCGAATTACATAAGAATACATTATAGCACCTTCTGGAATACCGATAGCTTTCAAAATTCCAATTTGTTTACGACGATTAACAATATCAACAAAAATAATAATAAATATTACCAATCCAGCTACAAATGATCCTATTACACGCAAAATTGAACCGATCATATCAAAGGATTTATTTATTGTTCTACCAAACTCCAATTTATTATTCCAGTCAGAGATATCATATGCTCCAAGATTTAATTTTTCAAAATCAACAACAGCTACAGGCGATAAACTTCTATCAGTTAATCTTACAATAATTTCACTAGATTCATTTGTTGTTCCTAAAATTGACTTTAAATCATTTTGTGTCACTATCAACTTTGAATCGGTATCAAAATTTTTTGTTTTATATACACCGACAATTTCATAATCCCTACTTATATCATTATCATATTTTACAGTAATCGTATCACCAGGTCGAACACCTTCCAAATCATCTGGAAACACAGAGCTACCATAACCACCAGCAACATCCGCGCCAATAATTGCTTTCCCATAGTCACCCTTTCTCAAATAACGACCACTGACTATTTTAGAAGAAACATCAATTGCTTTAGACTCTTTTTCTGGGTTAATACCAATAACGCCCCCCGAAAAACGAACTACATCTCTGCCATCATTATTTTTATCATTTATTAGCGTAGCACCAGTTCGCAAATGCGAAGTAACCGCCTTTATATAATAAAAATCTTTTATTTCATTGATGATGTCATTAGTATTTTTAATATATTTATCTCCATCTTGTGGCTCAAAAATAACCTCACCGTATTGATAATTTATTTTACCATTATCCATTGTTACAGAAATTCCAGTAAAAATTGAATCGATAAAAAGTAAATTTAAAAATACGACAAGCATGATTAATATTGTCAAAATGAATGAACCTTTATCTCCTCGTAAAATAGTTTTAATTGCTAAAAATATTGAAAGTTTTGCATTTTTAAACATAATAATCTACTATTCTATTTATCTTGTGGCATCACAATTTTATCATTAACATTCAGTCCAGATACAACCTCAACAAAATCATCCCCTACTAAGCCGACTTCAAAATGTTTTTTAACAAATTGACTATCATCAGAAGTCTTATCATCTAATACATAGACAAAATATCCATTTTCATCTTTTTTAGTAAAATCACGAGATACTGCTATAACATTTGTTTTTTTATTAATTTCAATGTCAATTTCTGCATTCATTCCATCCAAGATAATCGCATCTTTTTTATCATCAAGAACTACAATCGCACGATAATATGTACTATTTTGGTCAACCGTACTTGAAGTATCAATTGATGTTAATTTTCCTTTCACAATTTTATTTGGATAAGCGTCTAAAGAGATAAACGCTTCATCACCTATAATAATTTTAGAAAAATCAACCTCTGGGATTAAAGCCTCTAGCCTTAATGAAGTTGGATCAATAATTCTCATTATAATACCTTTAGCTACTTCTCCAACCTGAGCATCTTGCCTAATAACGATGCCATTAATTGGCGATACAATCGTCGTCTTTTCAGCTTGTGCCAAAACTTCTCGCAAAGATTGTCGCGCTTGTTCTGTTGTTTTTTTAACATTTTCTCTTTCTTCTGGTTTTAGCATATCCCATTTTCGTCGTGCATTTATTTCTGCTAGTTCCGCTCGCTCTACTGCAAGTTTAGCATTTTCTGTCTGAGCCTTAATAGAGTCTTTGTTTAAGGTAAACAAAACCTGCCCTTTTGTGACATGGTCATTAATTAATACATCTACAGTATCAATTAACGCTGGTAATTCCGAAGAAATATTGGCATAAATATCCGGCTTCACTTGTGCATCAACATTTATTGTTTTACGAATATCAGTCTTAACAACTTGATTCTCATTATATGGTTGTTCATTTTTTCGCGATCGTACAAAAAAAATAGCGGAAACTATTATAATAATTATAACAACAACGCTAATGATAGTATTTTTTTTCATAGTATAATGTCTATATAAATAATTTTATATTAAAAATAGATTAGAGTACTTCTTCATAGTATCACAATCCAATTAACTAAGCCAGGAAAGTCACTAACTTTGTTTATTGTTTCCTGCAACTTTAATAACCATATCAAAATTGTCGTCATCAATAATTTTGTTTTTCTTTTTAAATCCGCACTTTATACATTTATGCAATACGCCGTACTTTCCGTTTTTTAAATCAACACTAATTGGCTTCATCATTCCACCACATTTTTCCATTCTGTCGCCGGGATTTATATCAACATGCTTACTCCATAAACATTGCGGACAATGGTTGGTATATCCATTGCCATTGACCATTTGCCCACAATTCTCGCAAACAAAATTTTCTTTCTTTCTTTGAAATTTTTTACTTAACATTTGATTTTTTTAAATAATCACCGATTTTAATCTTACACTTATTTATTTTTCCGGCATTTAATTCCAAAACTTGATTTATTGGTTTTGACGGGAAAACTGTTCGTCGAGATTTTTCCGAAAAATCTTTTTCAAAACCGACAACCTCTTCGTCTTTTAACCAAAGCAAATCAATTGGAAAACGCATATCTTTCATCCAAAAACCATACTTACCTTCTCGAGAAAATTTAAAAAACATTCCACAATCAACGCAAAGGCTATTTCTATCGGACAAACCCTTCCTCCTTACCTTCGGAGTTTCAGCAATTTCAATATTAAATCTGCAATCACCTACAACGATTGTCCGCCCAACAATTATTTTATCCCTGCTTAAAGTAGTACGCTCAGTATCAACTTTTTCTTTCAATTCAATAACCCCAACGACAAAAAACAATCCGACAAAAACAATTATTCCCGCTAATAGTTTTTGTTTTTTATTCATAAGACTATAATATAATATTTTTTTCAACAATGAGGATTAACCTCACTATTGGAAACATCACTGTTAATATAAAATGTAACTAGCATAATTATTCCGACACAAAAAACAAATATTATTTTGCCAGCAGTGGAAACATTTAGTGCCAATATAGCAATTGCAAAAGTGATTGTGTAAAAAAATAATGATATTTTTCTTTGCGACCAACCTAATTTTAATAAACGATAATGTAGATGTTCCTGATCCGGACTGAAAATTGATTTTCTATTCTTAATTCTTCTACCAATAACCCAAAAAAAATCAACAACGGGAACTGCCATAACCAACAATGTTGTAGCAATTTTTGTTCCGGCAAAAATTGATAATCCCACCAAAGCAAACCCCATAAAAAAAGCTCCGCTCGTTCCCGCCATAATTTTTGCCGGATAAAAATTAAAGCATAAAAACCCGACTAACCCGCCTGCTAAAATTATCGCAATTATGGCTACCGGCGGTTGATTCACTTCAGGCTTTAATGACAAAAAGAAAACTGTCATAATTGCAATCAATGAAACTCCACCGCTCAAACCATCTATTCCATCCAGCCAATTTACCGCATTCATCAAAACCAACGCCCAGATTATCGTAATTAATGTTCCAATAATTACCTTTACATTCGTATCAAAATAAAAAACTCCGCCAAATGGGTTAGTTATATAATTTATTTTTGCTCCGAAAATAAACAGTATTGAAATAACACAAATTTGAAAAAATAATTGCCAACGCCAATCAATTTCCCCAAAATCATCCCATAATCCGACTATTAAAATAACGAAGCCTCCCAACATCATCCCCCATAAAATATTACTGATTACTAAATTTCTGTCTAAAAAAACAGTAATCGCAAAAGATAGAATAAGCGCGATACCTCCCAATCTGGAAATATTTCTTTTATGAATATGTCGCTCCTCACCCCGCATCTTGGAAAAAATTTTTATTCCCTTTTTACCAACCTTATCGCTCCAAAATAAAACCAAAAAAATAACTCCTCCACTTATCACCAACGCTATCAAAAATGGTTGTAAATATAACATAATCTAAATATTATTTTCCACAAACTCTTTTATTTTTTTCTTAAAAATTTCTCGGTCAAATTTTAAAGATTTTGATCTGATATAATTTCCATCAAAGTCTTCACTGCGAAATTTTTTAACAGCGGTTACAACATCTCCAGCTCGCTGTTTTTCAAAAAAGATTCCAATTTTTCCTTCTTCCATATGTTCCGCAATATCTCCACCTCGATATGCAATAAGCGGTCGTCCCGATGCCATCGCTTCAATCGCCACAATTCCAAAATCTTCCTCTTGTGGGAAAATAAAAGCTTTGCAATTAGCATAATATTTCGGCAAGCTAGCATCATCAACTCTACCCAAAAATTCAATATTGCTTTTTGCCATTTTTTGCAAACGCTTCATCTCCGGACCACGTCCAATTATTTTTAACGACAATCCCAACCTATTAAAAGCTTCTATAACAATGTCGTGTCGCTTATAAGCAATCAATCTACCAACCATCAAGAAGTAACTTCCTCTTTTTTCTGAATTATTTTCAACATAAAAATTATCAACCGCTACCGGCGGATTTATGACTCTTGACTTTTTTCTATAATATTTAGATATTCTCTTGGCGACAAAATTTGAGTTGGCAATAAATTTATCAACCCGTTCTGCACTAACCGAATCCCAAATACGAACGAAATTCATAAAAAACGGAATCGTTCTTTTAATAAATTTTGGAAAACCGAAATCATCCGTATATTTTTGACAATCATCCCACGCATAACGCATCGGCGTGTGCATATAACAAATATGTGTAGTTTCCGGACCAGTAATAATTCCTTTGGCGTAACTTGAGGAATCCGAAAGAACAACATCATATTTTGAAAAATCAAATTGCTCTATTGCCGATGGCATTAACATTGGAAACAGACGATGCCTTTTTTTTGCCAAGGGAAATTTCTGTAAAAATGAAGTATGAATTTTTTTGTTTTCAAAAACACCATGCATGACATCTTTGTCATACACAATAGTGTAAATATGAGCGTGTGGGAAAATTTCCGTAAAACATTCCAATACTCTCTCCGCCCCGCCATATTGAATAAGATAATCGTGAACTAAAGCTATCTTCATATATCTAAATAATAGCTTTTTTGTAAATTTTAATCAAATTGTTTGATTTACATTTAAATCTAAGTGCTCTATATTGAAAAAACGATTTTTAGTGAATTTTTATTTTCTCTATTCAATTATTTCCAATTGAATTAATTTTTATTTGCAAGCTGTCCACAACCAGCATTGATGTCCGAACCAAAACTTTTTCGAACTGTTACATTAACACCCTCTTTTTTAAGAATTTTTTTAAACTTATTTACTCTATTTTCAGAAGAAGCCCTAAAATCACCAGTTGTATTATATTTAATCAAATTTACCATATATAATGGTTTTTTCATCAAACCAGCCAACTCTTTAGCGTGTCTTGCTGAATCATTTACATTTTCAATCAACAAATATTCGAACATTACTTTTCGAGACTTTTTAACAATATATTCATCTACAACACCCAGCAACTCTTTTATTTTATTTTCTTTATTTGTTGGTATCAATTTTGACCGCAATTCATCATTCGGAGCATGCAATGAAATTGCTAAATTAATTTGCTCTTTTTCTTCGGTAAATTTTTTAATACCAACAATAATTCCAACGGTAGAAATTGAAATGTTTCGCGCCCCTAATCCAATAAACTCTTCTTTGTTTAAAATTTGCACTGCTGTCATCACTTGGTCATAATTTAAAAATGGCTCGCCCATTCCCATAAATATCACATTGGTAATTTTTTCTTGGTCACCAAAATTCTTTTTTAAATAACGAGCGAAAAATAAAAACTGACTGATTATTTCCTCACTTGTTAAATTTCTATTAAACCCCATTTTTCCTGTTGCACAAAAAGCACAGCCTCCAGCGCAACCAACTTGTGAAGAAACACAAAGAGAATTTCGATTATCTTTATTTCGCATTAGCACTGTTTCAATTTTAGCTCCATCACTAAAAGATAATAAAGCCTTAAAAGTTTTACCATCCGCTGAAGGAAAAATTTCTCCCTCTATCTCCAATAAACAATCTTTTTTTAATTCTTCTTTTAAATTATTTGGAATATTAGTCATTTCATCCCATTCGGAAATAAACTGCTTAAAAACAGCCTGCTGAATTTGTTTTTGTCTATAACTAGGCTCCTTCTTTAATATTTTTTCCAAATTTTCTAAATTCATGATGATATTCTATTTCCCTAAATCTAATTCCTCATTAATACCTATCTGGTCAAGAAATGATTGAACATGACTAACGACAATCATTGCTCCCTCGTACGTCTTTAACGCTTCAGCAATTACCGGAATATGTCGAAAATTAATATGATTTGTTGGCTCATCTAAAATCAAAAGTCCGGGTTGCAACAATACTAATTGAGCAAAAGCCACTAGTCCCTTCTGCCCCTCAGATAAATCACCAATTTTAGCGTCCATAACATCACTACTTAATAAAAAACTGCTTGCCACTGAACGCATTTTTTCTTCCTCTTGTATTTTCATAACATTTAACAAAGCGTCAAAAACCGTATCATCAAAATTAAGAGTTGAAAAATCTTGTCGATAATAGCCTACTTGCACATCATCCAGAATTTTTGCACCAGCAGTGTTGCTTTTTGCTAATTGTTCTAATAATGTTGTCTTACCAATTCCATTTGGTCCCTTTAATAACAAGTGTTCTTTTTTCTTTAATACAACATTGACTGCTCTCTTTGTCGGCTCGTTATTTTTCATTACAGTCACGGAAGTAATTGTAATTATATCGCCCACAAGATTTTCTTGAACAGGAATTGTGAAATCGCGAATTGTTTTATCTTCTTGACGCACATTTACTTTATCAGTTTCCATCTGTGTAATTTCATCACGCATTTTTTTAGCTACTAATCTCATCTTGCCACCCTTGTTTGCAAAATAATTCATCTTTTCCTTATTGTCGCGAATTTTCTTTTCAAACTGAGCGTTTTTCATATTCTCTTTTTCGATTTGTGCTTTGATATTCTCCACCACAACATAATAATCGCCGACATACTGATTGATTTGATGGGTAAATATATCAAGATATAAAACACCATCAGTAAACATATTTAAAAAATCTGCATCATGAGAAATTATAACGCAAGTTTTTTCATACATCATCAAAAAAGTAAGCAAATGCCCTACTCCCTCATCATCAAGATTATTTGTTGGCTCATCTAAAAGTAAAATATCGGCATCTTGAATAAGAGCAGATGCTAACAATAATCTTGCTTGTTGTCCACCAGAAAAAGCTGAAATTGGCTTGTCCATTGGCAATGTTATATTCACCGCTGTCATCACTTCCTTGATTTGCTTATCTAATTCGTAATCTTCGCCTTTAAAATATTTAGCAAGAAAATCTCGAATATTTAAAGTCAATTGTTCACGAGGAATTACTTGTTGCGCGCAAGCGACAGTTTGCCCATCAGCAATAAAAATATTACCAGCATCAGGATTAGTTACCCCCATAATCATATTAAAAAGCGAAGTTTTGCCAGCTCCATTTTGTCCCATTAAAGCAACCTTCATTCCACTACGCAAAGAAAAAGATGCTTCATCAAGA
Organism: Parcubacteria group bacterium M6-OD1-3; assembly: GCA_003056165.1. Lineage (GTDB taxonomy): Bacteria > Patescibacteriota > Minisyncoccia > Moranbacterales > UBA9337 > LSNR01. The sequence continues at coordinate 14,180 of LSNR01000002.1, forward strand.
ATCACCCTGCCATTTTCATATTTAAAATCTACATCGCTAAAGCGAATTGCTATATCATTTTTTGCCATATTATTATCGAAAAATCTATTAGACCTTTTGCAAAACTTCTTCGTTGCGAAATTTTTTAACTCTTAACGAAACGAGTATACTAAGTAAATTATAATGTACTTAATGTACATTAAAAGATAATTTACGAAATTAGACGAAGTTGTAGTAAGAGTTAGGAAATTACAGTAGAAGAGGTTGTGTGAGAGGTCTATTACCTTATTACAAGTTTTAAGTATACGCCAAAAATAGTATTTATGCAATAAACATTTATTCTTCGAATTCAAACCTTCTTGAAGTTAATTTTTCTCTTTTTTTTAAAATTTATAAAAGGCTGTGGTAATTTTTACCAAAGCCTTTTCGCTTCTATACGGCTTTTTTCTTATAAACCATAAACAAAGTACTGCATCCCAAAAAAAGAAATATAATCCCTGAATAGAATATAGCTTCTTTAAGTGAAAAAACATCGCTTATCCACCCTACTATCGGACCAACTATTGAAAATAGAATTCTCGAAAATAGGTTTTTTATAGATAATATTGTAGCTCTTCTATTTGAAGATATCTGCCTATTGATATATGCTGAAACTATAGGATCATGAATACCTCTTACCAAATAAAATAATCCCATAAAAATAATTGACCAGCTTGACCAAAAATACATTAAAGAAAAATAGCCTACACTAACCATAACCACCAAAGAAGTCAGTATTTTCTTTTCTCCAAAAAAATTTTTTATTTTTTCAGTATTCCAAGAAATAAAAGCAGATAGTAACATTAATCCAGCCCAGATTATTCCAAAAGCTCCTATAGATATACCAACTTCCTTAAGATAAGGTTGAATCATCCAAACCATAGTCAGCGTAGAAGCACTTATCACAGATGAATACAAAATTACCCATTTAAGTCCATTGCCTTTGCGCAATAAATCCTTTATGATATCGAGAATTCCCTCCATTGCGTTTTTTTTATTTTCAACCGAACAAACAGCTGGCTCAACGATTGAAAGCACTACCGGAAAAGAAGCTATTATCACAGTCGTTTCTAAATAAAGTGGCAACCTCAAACTAACAAGTGCAATAACTCCACCTAAAACGCTAGCTATAGCTTCTGACACTAACCCCGCAGAAAATCTCCTTCCTTCTAGTCTAGAATAATATTCTTCACCTCCTCCCTCTAATAAAGTATCATACAATAACGCTGTATCGGTTCCTGAAGAGAAACTAATACCAAAGCCCAAAAGAACTTCAGCTATTACAAATTGCCAAAATCCACTAGCTAAAGAATAACAGAAATATCCTCCGATAATAAACAAGTGTCCTGCAATTAAAGTTTTTCTTCGCCCTATCCTATCAGAAAAATATCCAGAAGGAATTTCCAAAAAAATAACAGCTACAGAAAACAATGACTGCAAGACAAATATGTCATGCATAGAAAGTCCATTTTCCTTAAAAAATAGCGTAATTACCGGCATTATAAGCATAAAATTTCCCGCTATCTTAACCACATAAAGCTTCCACACATTCGATGCTACATTTCTTTTTTTCAAAATCTCCTCCCTATTATTAAGTTTTCAAAAAACTATACTAAACAAAAAACTCGACTTTTGTTCAGCCGAGTTACCTAAAGTATAGTTTTTAGACTATTTTCATTGCCTATTTAAACTTAAATATTTTTTTAGATAATTACGGCTGAACAAAATATTCCGAAATGGAATAACAGAAAACGCACCACTCATAAGAGTGTTTGCTTTTTGTTTATTCAACTGATAATATCTATTATTCATAAATATTTAATAAATTATTTTATACCTAATTTTTACCATTATTTACTAACTTTGTCAAATTTTATATTTTTACCTATTATTTTTTAACACAAAAAAACAGAGCTAACTCCGTGTTTTTAATTATTGAGAAAAATAATTTTGAAATATCATTTCGTTGTTAGCCAAGGCGACACCGTTTTTTTCAACCCCCAGTCAATTCCCGAATAACTTTTCAATTATTATTTAGAAAACGAAGAGACCCTAAATGCTGGTCTCTTCGTTTTTAAAAGCTATAACAGCTCAAGTTCAGCGAGAAGCATATTTCTGAGATGTACTAATTTATCTTTTGCTCTCCTTAATGAAGATTTCTTCGTTGCTAACAATTTTTTTTATGTTGTTGAGGAATTTCAAACCTATCCATATCCTCATCAACAACTTCTTCCACAACCTTAAACTTAGCATCGATATCTTCAATAGCAACCTCGACACATTTTACCAGCCCAGCAACACCTCTCTTCCATTCTTTCATTACTCTTCCTCCTTTTTATTTACGTTAACTCCCTTTCCGTCAGACTATCAACATTAATTATATGTGTCAAGTTGAATAAAAAATTTTATCTACATATATCTTACCACTTTTTTAAAACAAAAAAAACAAAAAAAATACGGAGTTAGCTCCGTATTTTTAATTCAAAACTTATATTTTACTGTTAGTAATCTACTTCTTTTTTTATTTTTTCCAATCTTCGATGATAATTTTGTTGCCACTTTTATGCACAGTTAATTTTTGTTTACCTCTCCATTTTAAATCTCGTACAATTTCAATGACATTTTTTAATCTCAAATCTGTACAATCTCTTTTTGCTTGTTCTTCATTCATATTTACTTTAATTAAAATAATTTTTCACTGCATCTTCAAATTGTTCAATAAAAATTTGTTTAAAATACGAAATATTATTTATTTCATAAAAAAGCAAAGATGCTTTTTTATATTCTTCAACTTCCACAATCCTATAAGAAAGCGGCACAGAATTATGAGCCAGCAATATCGCATTTGAAAAGGTTCTCGCAGTCCTCTTATTTCCATCCTCAAAAGCTTGAATATAAGAAATCAAAATCAATCCCAAGAAAGCTTTCTCAAAAAATAATGCTTTTTTATTTATTAGCACAATCATTTTCTCCAAAGCTTCTTTAATCTGAAATGAATTATCTAGAGGTTTGTATTTCGTACCAGTAATACCCACTCCACCATTTCTAATATTTTTTGTAATATCTAGTTTTTTAGTTAAAACAAAATGAAAATACTCTATATCAGAATAATTCAATTTTTTAAACTTCTCTTTATTTTGAATCGCCTCATTGAAAGCATCTTTATGATTCAAAATCATTTGAGTTTCTTTTTGAGTTTTTCCTTTTCCTGCGACATTTTCTTTGAGCAATGCCTCAGTGCCTAAAAGTGAATAAGTATTACCCTCAATAGCTGAGGACTTCCACGAAAACTCAATCATTATTCTTTCAAGTTCTTTATTAATTAAAGTTTGACTGTCATACTTTGAAAAATTTTTTATAAATTCAGTTTGTAATTTTTTAATCCTTTCTTGCTCCTCTGTTGTGAAAATATCATTTTCCAGAATTTCAAAAATTTCAAAATTAAAATTTTCTTTTATATCCCTTCTCATGTATGGTGTTTTGAAATATTCTTCAGCATCAATTGGTAAAAATATTTTATTTGCATCTGTAATACTATATTTTACTCCTCTTCCTGATCCAGTCTTTGAAATAAATCCTTGTTCTTGTAAATAATTTAAATCTCTTTGTAATGTTTTTCTTTCTATTTTAGCACCCAAAAAAGACAGTATATCTGACACTGCTACTTGTGTATCTCTATTTTCCAAAAAAGAAATAATCTTCTTTTGTCGTTCTTGTCTTTTATTCATATATACATTATATCACTAATTGCGACATTTTTCAATACTAATTGCGACATTTTTTAAAGAATTTTCTTAAAAAGCCTTATTTTATAACAAATTAATTGCGACATTTTCAACTGCTAATCACAACATTTTATTTTTCCTAATCTTCGATGATAATTTTGTTGTTGCTTTTATGCACAGTTAATTTTTGTTTACCTCTCCATTTTAAATCTCGTACAATTTCAACTGGCAAAGTGATGGCATAACTGCCATTACTTCGTTTTGATAACTTGCGGATGTTTTTACCCTGTTAAATAAGATTTGAGTCTCTTTTTTAGAAACATCTTTCCGTGATAAGTTTTTAGATATTTTTCTCTATGTGTAGCATCCTGTTGATTTAGACATGCTTCATAATAAATTAATTTTAAAGGTCTTCTGTTTTTAGTAGATTTAACTTACCCTTTATTGTGTTTCTCAAATCTTAATTTCAAATTTGCAGTATATCCTGTATAAAAATTGTTGTCCTTTAGTGAATATAAAACGTAAGTATAAAACATTATTTTTTTGATTTGAAATTATTTAACAGGGCGAGCCCTTCCAATTTTCTTCTTGCCATATTTTTATTTTTTATTATTTTATTAATTAATTTTTCACCCACCCTTAATTAAAATTAATGACCACATTAATGACCACATTAATGTGGTCGGTAAATATTTATTTTATTTTATATTTTTTGAATTTGCAACTATCATTTCATAACCTATCATTTATAATTTACCATTTTCCACCAATTCCTTCAACACCCAAAACACCCGCCCGCCCTCTGCTACTTACTCGCTCAAATCCCAATCCTATCTAACTGCTTCAATAAAATATTTTTCAATTGTTGCACTGTTTATATTGTCATATTATTTTTTTAAATTTTGAATTTTTTTCATTTTTACTTCTATTATTTCTTTACAATTTTTAGTCCATCTCGTGTTAAAATTTCATATCTATCTGGTAAATTTACAAAATCTTCTCTATGTTGTTTTTTGACTTTAAATGATAAACCTATAAGTTCATTATGCACCTCTGTCATGAAATCATCAAAAAAAGATGTCTCTCTGCCAAATATTTCATTCATTTTTTTAGTTTCTTTTTCAATTTCTACAATATCCCATTTACTCCACTCATGTTGTTTAAATGATAAGTTTTGTATATATGCACTATATTCATTCAATTCCATGGTCAAAATTTTCATTCTATCAATAAATAATATTTCCTTCATTTCTTTTAATTTTGGCATAATACAGATCCACATATCAAAATAGTTCCATAACCGCAAATATGCTTTAATGAATCTTGACTTACTTTCATTGACCTTCATTACATAATCACTCCATATTTTCAATGCTTCAAAATTTTGTTGAATTGGATCATTTTTTAAAAGTGGCAATCTCATTTGTATAAATGGCAAATTATATTCACTGACTAAGACAGAGAATTCGATTGCGCATTCATCCATACTTCTTTTTAATTCATAAATATTCTTATAAACTTCTAATTTCAATTTTTCTTTCATTATTTTTCTTTGTTGCCATATACCAAAGAAAAAGGCAGCACCCCAGCCAATTACAGTAACTACAATAAATACAACTTGGATCCATTCTGTTTTATTCATATTATTTTATTTAAAAAATATAATATATTAATTATCTTTTTTATTATACTTCACTGCAACAAAACGTAAAAACGCTGCTGACATGCCTACTATCATCTCAACTTCATCACGATCAATTTGTCCTCCATTTCCATGCTTAATATCGTCCATTCTACTTTTAATCTGTTTAAATATTTCTTTCTGCTTACCGTTTAAGCCAAGTTTTTTATGATCAACTTTGTCTGTTATGCTCTTAAAACTTTTGCATTTATTGTTTAATACTACTTTTACAACTTCGTCACAAGATGCATGTAAATTGGCTATAACATTTTTCAAATCAGAATCATTTCTAGCCTTAGCAAAAAGCTTAACTGCTAACTCAAAATCATTTAATACGTTATGAAATTTTTCGACATCTAAAACGCCCAACGTATCCAAAATCTCTTGATTTAAATACTTTGCACTTAATGGTAATATTTGTGGTGCTTTTGTTTTATATTTTTTTATAATTATTCCAAGGATTGGAAAATCTTCTGCATATTTTTGCAATTCTTCAGATAAGTCTTCTAATTCATCAGAAACAATTTTATATTTGTAGAATGAATTAAGTAAAATCTGCATATTAATTAAAATTTGTTCAAAAGCTCCATCTAAAATATCGTCTATAAATTCCGCTATCTCTTTATAATCCCACAAACTATCATACTTATATTCACTTCTATCTAAAAATATCTCTCTGCAACAATCATCCAAAATTCCTTCCCTAGCTTCATATAGTTGATTTTGAATTTCCTCATGGCTATTCATTCTTCTAAATAGATATGTTGCCTCCCATATCTCATTTGCAACATACTTACGAAATCCATTTTCAACTTTTTTTCTATCAATATCTAAGCCAAATCTTCTATATAAATTTTCATTTAAATTTTTGTTCATAAATTTATATATTAATATCTACACAAGTAACCCCTATATCAAACCTTTTCCATTTTTGTGCCTTGACTACTTGTGATTGTTTTAATTTTAATTATTATTTTAAACAAAATAAAAAAATGGAAAGTAAAATGGCGATATATTTTCACCAGATAACTTTCCATCTTTTTAGAATTCTAAATTTTTTTAAATTTGTATTTTTTTATTTTTAAAATTTATCTTTTCCGAAAGTCAGATAAGCCGTCTGGCCATCATATTTTTCATTTCTTTTTATTTTTGAAGTCGTTTTTACTATCAACTTGCGTTAAGTATAACATATTTCAGCATAAAAGTCAAATTAGAAATCACACGTTTAAATCATACAACTCATAAACCAACTTATCAATTTGTTTTTCTGATTATATTATACAAAAATATTCCTCTCTTTAGCTCGCAAACTTGTATACCCATTTTTTGATATAATAATATGATCAACTAAAGTGATACCGATTATTTTTCCCGCCTCTACAAGACGCTTAGTTATTATGATATCTTCTTCTGATGGACTGTGCTCACCCGACGGATGATTGTGTGCCACTACAACATGTGAGGCATTGCAACTAATGGCTTTATTAAAAACTTCTCGTGGATGCACTAAACTTGCATTTAAGATACCGACAGATACTCTATTAACAATTAATTTATTTTGCGTATCAAAAAATAAAATTATAAAATGCTCTTTTTCTTCTCTGCCAATCTTTTCCTTAAGATAATTATAAATACTTTCTGAAGAATCTAATTTAAATGAGTTTTCCAATTTTCTTTCTTGATATATTTCTGATACTGCCTGTGATAATTTTAAACCAAATACATTTGAAGGTCCGACTCCTTTAATTTGCATTAACTTTTCAATCGGAGCATCAAGCACAGCATCTATAGAATAAAAAGTTTTTAAAAGTTCTTTGGCAATTTGCTTGCAATCCTTGCGAGGTGTACCAAGCGTTAAAAGTAATTCAATAATTTCATAGTCATGAAAACCACTCAATCCAGAATTAAGAAATTTTTCTCTCAATCTCTTGCGATGACCGTGTGATGAATTATTTGTAAATTTGTCATTCATAATTTTACATTATTGATGCACCATCAGAAATAACTCCGTAACTCTCCGGATCTTTGGAAAATCTATTTCTAAAATATTCTCTTGTTTCCTCATCTTCTGAAAAAATATAGCACCCTTTCATCCCTCTAGTCATAAGTGTGCGATACGTATTTTTTATAATAGGTTCAGCAAGTCTTTGCGCATATTCTTCACCTTTTTCTTTCGCTATTTTTTTAATACCTTTTAATGATTGATCTGAGGTAGCACGCTCTCTATAATCAGTAATAATTTTTTCATCACGCACAATTAAATCGCTACCAATGATAACGCCTACATAATCAAGCTCCAATCCTTGACAAGTATGAATACAACCAACTTCATTCACTGAGTTTGGATGTATAATCCAAGCTTGTCCATGTTTCATTAAATTCCACCGCGCTTTATAATTCCCAATTTCAATATCAAATAATATAGGTTCTTTTTTTGAAATCCATTTCCATGTATACCCCGCAATAACCCGTGATTTATTATTTATTTTATTTTTATTAATTATTTTACTATGCAAAACTTTTGGATTATCATATACGCCGAAATTATAATCAATATCATCAAGCGTATAATTTGCAGTTTTCCTAATTTGCAATACATCATCAAGCCATGCTAAATATCCATCTGATCCATTACACCTAAACTGTGACTCAAGATTCATTTCCAATACATCAGCATCAGCTTTTTTAGCCCATTTTTTAATTTCTTCTTTTGAACCAATATCCTTTAGCGTGACTCTTTGATCTTCGTCTATAAAAAATACTGCCAATTTTGCTGAGTCAATAATTTCCTTTATTTGATTCACTCCTAGATTGCCATACAAACCAGATCTTTCATTTAATCTGTGTGCTTCATCAACTAATAGTACATCAAATAAATCAACTTCTGTTTTCGTATATGAGCCTGAACCTTTAAACATATTTTGAATACGAACGCGCGCATGCCCTCCTTCTGCTAATTTCCGACTAAAAACCTCCCTTGGCGCAGAATTCTTTGTTACATATTGCACAACTTTTTGTCTATTAGTAAATTCAGATAATAAATTAATTGCGACAACAGACTTACCAGTTCCAGGACCACCTTCAATAATCAAAACTTGTTTACCTTTTGTTTCTGCTAATTTCGCTAAATACAACACTTTCTCATACACGACTTTTTGTTCATCTAAAAGTATAAATTCTTTATTGCCATTCAGCATTGATGCGAGTGAATCAGCCAAGGCTTTCGACGGACGAATTTTTCCATTTTCTATTTCATAAAGAATATTACCACCACCATATTTGACATGTGCCTTTATAAAATTTGTTAACTTCTCCTCATCACCTTTAAAAAATAATGGGGCTTTTTTAATATATTTTTGATATTGCTTAGATTTAATATCTTCATCCTCCTTATAATTATGCAAATATGCACAAGGATCAAGATTTATTTCTCCATCTTGAATTCCAGAATTATAATCCTCAAGAAATGTTACATACGACCAAACCTGATAAGAAGGATGACTAACCTCTCTTTGACCACCTCCTACATATGTTTCGACAACCACACCATCCATATCAGTCTCCTCTATAGCTTGCACTTTCTCCCATTGTTTTAGCTCAACTACAACAGCATTCTTTTGCTTTTCTTGATCCAATCCAGTAATTATAAAATCAATTCGTTTCGATGTCTGAGGTATCATATATTCGATTGCAATACCTGCCTCATTTGGAATCTCGTCATCGTCTATGACATTTCTCATGAATTGCATTGAGTTAATCCATGAAGTAACTTCTCTCGGTGATACACTATGTCCTGTTTCTCTAATCATAGCACCTTTAATGCGTGTATCAATACGATTAGCTACAACATCTTGTATAAAACCTTGCTTTGTTGCTGAATAAATTATCATAATTATTTAAATTTACAAATCTGTATATTTTTTACTTATACCCTTAGCTTTTTTTATTGGATATTTCTTAGCATTTATTTTCATTTTGTCCTCAAGCGCTCCCAATAAATCTATATTATAATGATTAGAAAGCATAATAAGCCAATAAAGCACATCCGCTAATTCACTAGCAATTTCATTTTCTTTTTCTGGATTGATTTTATTATCTAATGTCCATTGAAAAAGCTCCAGCACTTCCGAAGCCTCTAAATTAAGAGAAATGGCAAGATTTTTTGGATCATGAAACTGACTCCAATCACGCTCATCACAAAAATTTCTAATAGATTTAACTATTTTTTTATATTTATCATCATTCATAATTTTTTAAAATAATACTCCTCTCAATGTTTTAAGTATACTCTTTTTGTGGTGGGAAATCAAAGGATGAGAAAAAAAGGAGGGGGATTATTTTGTTATTGTTACTGTTTTTATTGTTGCGTAATTAATAATTCCTTTGCTTTTTTGTGTTCTATGAAGTGCATAGTAATATCAGCGGTACTTTTTAAAAAAAGGAAGCTAAAGAGGGCAAGATTGTATAAAAAACGTCCCGATGAGCTGTCGATTAAAATGATGTCAAAAATAAAATTAGCTCCTGTTTAGAGAAATAGAAAAACCATTCTAATTGTCGAAAACATAAATAAATATTTAATGGGTTTCTTGGCTACCGACATATTCAGATTATACTTCGGCACTCTTATCACCAGCCCTAGCGAACCGATTTCCAAACCATTCTATTTTCATCTTTAAAGAATTCCTTTAATAAATAAACCAGACCAGAAGCAATAGCGACTATTCCTAAAGCTGATCCAAATAATCCGCCAATAAATAATATGGAAAAATTATAAATGAAATGAATTATAATAGCAATTATCAATCCCTTAACAATAGAACTATTACTATATCCAAACTTTTTTTTACCAATTGAAAGCCCCACTATTCCCGTTGTTACCATATGTGACATCAATGGCGCTACCGCTCTAATGAGTACAGAAATAATTATTTGCCAATTGTCCATTGATTCTACTCTATTAAAATTAAAACTAATAAAATAAATAGTGTTTTCTACAAAAGCAAATCCCAATGCCACACTAACACCATAAATCACGCCATCTATAACTTGCGTAAAATACTTTGAATGAAAAGATCCCACCCACAATGTTATAAATTTTACCAATTCTTCAATAGATACATAAAGAAAAATAACAACATACGATATCGCTGAAAAGTTTATCGCATTGCTATCTCTCGTCAAAAAATCAAATTCTTTGTGGGAGCTTGGATCTATGACATTATTCACAATACCTTCAATTCCAATAGATAATAACGCTGCCAACCCACCCCAAATCAAAACAAGTTTTAAAATCATTTTCTTCGGTTCAATATCACCAATATCATTTTTTCGGAAAACCCAAAGCCAAAGTAGCACAGGGAATATAACTAATGTTATATATAACGCCACTATTAAAAATATATTCATCTATTTTTCTTTATCAAAAAAATTATAAGGAAATTCCGCTAAAAGCATTTAAAATAAATCCGCCGGGAGGCGCCATGATACCGGTTTGTTGCATTTTCATAACATATACAATCACAAAAATTAATCCGGCAATCATACATACCACCGAAACAATAATAGCTGTTTTACCAAGAGATTTCGCTCCTTTATTTAAAGCGATATTGCCCATTATTATTCCTGCCGGACCGAGTATTATCGGAGCAAAGATTGCCGACATCGCACCAACAATAATCGCAATTATCCCCCAAATCATACCGACTCTTTGTTGTTTATCAGACATCGTTTCAATCGGAACACCTTGTGCTTGGTAATGAGGTTGCTCTTCCGATTGATTTGGATTTGGAGTTGAATTTTGGTTTGGGTTTTGAGAATTATGCTGTTGTCGCATCGATGCATTATTCTGCACAGTGTTTTGTGCCAGATTTTCTCCCTGAATTTGATTATCGTCTTGATTGTTATCAATTTGAGTGCCATCATCAAACTCAATACGACCCATATTTATCGATCGAACTTGATCATTTTGTGAAGCACTAACTTCATTATCAGAAATTTGTGTTTCGTTTTGTTTTTTATTTTCCATTTTTCTTTAAATTCTTCTAAAATCGTCCTCTCTCGCAATTTCAAATTTCAACATTATTCTTGTTCATTTGAAAAATTTAAAAGTTTGTGACAAAAGGGATTCCTAAAGAAATCTATTAATTAATTAAATTAATTACTTTTATTAAAATAAACCATTTTCTCTTTGAGATATATCCTGCCCATATCGACAGGCAAAAATTTAAATATAATTCTTAAATAACAAAAATTTTAGATAAACTCACTCTTTGATTATAATATCATATTGTTTTTATCTTCGCTAGTAAAAATTTCGACACAAGTTGTCCGTAAGTTATTGTATTTCGATAGACTGGATTGTAATAAACCAACAGGGAATTTTTTCATTAAAAAATAATCGCCTATTATATTAATACAATATACTTTTCTAAATGATGCGAAGCATCTAAAAAGCCAATGAAAAAACACTCTTATTCAGAGTGTTCTTTTGTATAAAGTAAATCCACAATCTTTTGTGGTTCCCCTCTTTAATTAAAAACCGAAGTTTTTAATATGAATGCTTGTATTCAGAGTCGTATTCGTTTGGTATTTCGCCGAGGCGAAATAACCGACCTTATAGATTCATCCCATTGCTATAAGCAATAGGAGTACACCTTAACTCCCTAGAAAGGAGGTGATCCATCCACAGCTTCCGCTACGGATGCCTTGTTACGACTTCGTCCCTATCACCAGCCCCACCGTTGTTCCTGCTATGACACAAGACCTTCGGGTGTTGCCGGCTCTCTTGACGTGACGGGCGGTGAGTACAAGATCCGGGAACGTATTCACCGGGACATGGCTGATTCCCGATTACTAGTGATTCCGGCTTCATGGAGTCGAGTTGCAGACTCCAATCCGAACTGAGACCAACTTTTTGGGATTAGCTCCACCTCGCGGTTTCGCAACCCTCTGTATTGGCCATTGTAGCACGTGTGTAGCCCAGGGCGTCAAAGGGCCATGCTGATCTGACGTCATCCCCTCCTTCCTCCCAGACTTTAATGCGCTTCGCTTTAATTTTGAATTATGAATTTTTAATTTCAATTGAATTTTTTAAATGAATTAATTTTTAATTCCGAAATATTAACTTTTAAGTTTTAAGCTTTACTTCAAAAAATTATGTCATTAAAACATTAGTTCATTCAATCAAAATTTAAAATTGGAAATTCAGAATTGTACACGAAGTGTACTAAAGTCTGGGCAGTCTCGCGTGACATATATAACACACGACAGGGGTTGCGCTCGTTACCCCACTTAAGGGAACACCTTACGGCACGAGCTGACGACGACCATGCAGCGCCTGCTTAGCGTTCTCGAAGACGCTTCTATCTCTAGAAGCCACAGCTAAGTTTCAAGCCCTGGTGAGGTGCCTCGCTTAATATCGAATTAAACCACATGCTCCACCACTTGTGCGGATCCCCGTCTATTCCTTTGAGTTTTAAGCTTGCGCTCGTACTTCCCAGGCGGCATATTTAACGCGTTAGCTACGACACTAGGAGGGTCGATACTCCTAACATCTAATATGCATCGTTTACGGCGTGGACTACGGGGGTATCTAATCCCCTTCGCTCCCCACGCTTTCGCATCTCAGCGTCAGAAAAGTGCCAATTGAATGCCTTCGCCTTTGGTGTTCCTCATGATATCAACGCATTTCACTACTACACCATGAATTCCATCAATCTCTCACTTTCTCTAGATATACCGTTTCAAATGCAGTTTCCGAGTTGGGCTCGGAGATTTAACATCTGACTAGTATATCCGCCTACATGCGCTTTACGCCCAATAAATCCGGATAACGCTTGGGGTCTCTGTATTACCGCTACTGCTGGCACAGAGTTAGTAACCCCTTATTCAACTGATACCGTCAATTTCGTACCTTTTTAAATTCAATTTATTAAATTCAAAATTATTCAGATAATTAGTTTTGCGGACGAGTGGTAATAATATACTCATACTCGTCCTTGTTTTTTAATTTTCATTATATAATAGTTATATTAAAAGAATTAAAGTAATACAATTTTATTATATCTTTAATATCATCTATCTCCAAAGGACACGTCACTTTGAACCTAATAGAATTCATATGATAATTTATATCCTCCATCTGCACACCTTCAATTTCTTCGATTTGCGAGACTAAATTTTCAATGTCCACCATATTGCTATTTTCGTCTGCTGGCATTATCCAATATGTTTTTTCTTCTCCCATTGTTACCTCCCTTCTCTCTTGTCTTCAAGGAAACATCGACTTTTCATACACAAAAACAAAACCAATTATCCGAACACAATTTCAAATTAAATTCAAAAAGGTACGAACTTCTTCTCAGTTAAAAGCAGTTTACGACCCTAGGGCCTTCATCCTGCACGCGGCGTCGCTCCATCAGGCTTTCGCCCATTGTGGAATATTCTCGACTGCAGCCTCCCGTAGGAGTTTGGACAGTGTCTCAGTTCCAATGTTGGGGATCACGCTCTCACGCCCCCTACCCGTCATAGCCTTGGTGAGCAATTACCTCACCAACAAGCTGATAGGACGCAGGCCACTCCTTAAGCGATAAATCTTTACTCCGTAGAGCACATCGTGTATTATTCCGGATTTCTCCGGGTTATTCACGACTTAAGGGTATGTTCCTACGCGTTACTAACCCGTCTGCCGAGGGTCTAAACCCTCTCGACTTGCATGCCTTATCCACGCCGCCAGCGTTCATCCTGAGCCAGGATCAAACTCTCAATAAAATTGAGTAATTTTCCCATATTAGAAGTTTTCAGAACATCCTAGTAAGGATCCCTGTCCGCCTCTGGAGGAAAACTCTCAATAAAATGAGCAAAAAAAATAAATTTAATGCCACATTGAGATTTATTAAAATCTTAAAGATTTTAATTATCTAAAGAAAATAGAAAACTATTTTCAAAAATTTGAAACTATAACTCTGAAATAAACATTGATTAATATTTTAAAAAAATACTAATCTTCAGGGAACCACAAAAAATAATGATTTTACTACTACCTAATCAATATCTGTTTTAGATATAAAAATATAACTAAAACTGATTTTTTATGATTCTGTCCAAATTTCTAACCGTCAAAAATTAGAAAATTTGGAACTATTTATCCAGACACTAAATTTGGTGTCGGATTCTTGTCAAACTGCTGTCATTAACTGCAAATTGATATGGAGAAAAATATATCGCTGTAAAAATTTCTCCAGATTATCTGAAGTTAAAAGGATGACAACCCGGGACAGGATAAAAATCCTGGCAGGAGGGGGGACCAGAAGGGAATTAGTCCCAGGTTGTCAAATCTCAAATAACTAAAAAAACACATTTCTATCCACTCTTAATATGGACAGGAATGTATTCTCAATTCACCCGAATTTCAAATATATTTTATAAAACTAATTTTATGTTTTTTTGTTTAAAAATTATTGATTATATCTAAAACTTTTTCAATAAAATTTAACCGCTTAATAGAAATTAAAAAGAATTTTTTCCACCAGCGCATAAACATAATAGCACCCTCTCAAAATCTGTCAACCCCAAGTCTTAAAAAATATTAATTCTCACAAAAACAACTCTCACAAAATTAAATTTCTTTTCATTCTTTCATTCCAATATTTTTTTCTGCACAAAACTTTTGATGAGATTTGGCTTTTAGAGTTTTGACTAACTTAATTTTTAGATGATATAAATAAATAATGTGAATAAATATTAGTCATAAAATACAAGTGGTTTTTATGGACAACTAATATTTTATATGCTTTAATAGAGCAAAGCTAAAAATAGAAGGGGAGATATCTCATGAATATAAAAACAACATTAATAGAATTTGGTAACGATGATATTTTGCGAGGAATTTTGGTTTTACCGAAAAATCCGCAAAAAGTAGTCGTAATGTCGGGTGGTTTTGAACGATCCGCCACAACGGAAAAGAAGTTTAAAAGCTTGGCAGATGAATTGACTAAACAAAATGTCGCTTCTTTTCGCTTTGACTACACCGGTATCGGATTGTCTGATGGTGATTTTTCTCAATTGACTATCAAATCTTTGACAGAAGATTGGAAAAATGCTATTAAGATAGCAAAACAAGAAACTAAATTATCAGAAGTTTCCGTGGTTGCTCATTCCTTATCGACTTGCACAGTTGCTGGGCTGAAAAAAGAAATGTCCTTTGACAAAATAGTTTTCATCGCTCCAGCATTAAACCAGCGCGAGTTGCTTCGTTATTGGTTTACAGTGTCAGAGATGAAAAAATCTCAATCGGAAATTGTTGTTGACTGGGATAATTTCCAAAAATATTTAGATGAAGAGAAATTTTTAGCTGATTGTCGAAAAGAAGACAAGATGACAAAAGTTAACTATATTTCTACCGAATATTTTTTGGAAAATCAGAACAAAAATTACGCAGAACTGTTGTCAAATGTGGAAAATATTCTCCATATTCATGGAGACTCTGATAACAAGGTTCCTCTAGAAAGTTTGTCAGTAAATTTTCCCAATCAAATCATCATCAAGGATGGTGATCATGATTTGGAAAATCCAAACACAATAAACCAATGGCTTGAAAAGGCCGTAATTTTTCTAACTTCTCAAGGAGGAAAGAATGGAAAAAAGAGTCTTAGCAATTCATAGCAATGAACTTTTTTTCGGCAAAGATGCGCCGAATTTTTATCAATTTATCGCCAACAAGCGCGGTATTGGTGACGAGATGAACAAACTGCAAGAACAATATAAAGCCGAAAAAGAAAACAGCTCTCTGCTTTTGCAGAAAACCTATTCGCTAGCAATGAGTGGACTGACAAAATCTGAACTGGAAAGGTATATTGAAGAATTTTTTGTAAATCCTCAGGCGCTCACAACAATTAATTTTGTAAAAGTTATGGTAATGCTTGATTTACTGCGACAGAAAGGCTATGAAATACTTGTCTTTACCTCATATCCTGTTGAAATTTACCAACACCCTGCTAATTTCAAGCAAAAAATATTTGGCCCAAACGCCAAATATGACGGGAGTAAAATTTGCGGATTTTATTTTACTAATTTTCGCTCTCCTAGTGCAGCATATACCGCTATGCTATATTTAGAATTGCTTCCGCCACGAGGAACTACTATAGGTGAACCTAACCGATATGGATTGGTTTACAAATTACTCGATATTATCATCACACAAAAAATTTCAACAGAAAACCTCTTTGTTCTCGGCTCCAGTGTCACCACTGAGCCGATGCACAAAATCGGCGGGAAAAGAATCAAGAAGTTGGAGGAGCTTTTATAAATCTGAAAAACAAACCCCATTTAAATAATGACGCGGGACAGGAGACATTTCTTCTGTTCCGTTTTTTTTATTATCAATACAAAAAATTTTACTCAATTCCAAAAATTTGTAAATAAATTTAACTGTTTTTTGTAGAGTTTATTTTCAAAAAACTCCAAATAAAATTATCTATATTTCCTTCCAAGACTTTTTCAACATTGTTTTCTTCATATTTGGTGCGATGATCTTTGACCATTTTATAAGGATGTAAAACATAAGAGCGAATTTGACTACCCCATTCAGCACTAGATCTTTCGCCACGCAACTCCGCCTCCTCTTTTTTAGCTTCTTCAATTTTCTGCTGTTGCAATTTGGCGCGTAAAATTTTTAAAGCGGTTTCTTTATTTTGCAACTGCGAGCGTTCATTTTGACAAGTAGCAACTAGGTTACTAGGCAAATGTGTTATTCGCACTGCACTATCGGTCGTGTTAACACTTTGCCCACCAGCACCCGAGGAACGAAAAGTATCAATTCGCAAATCGCTTTCTTCAATTTCAATTTCAGTTTCATTTTTTACAATCGGCAAAATCTCTACTACTGCAAAAGATGTTTGTCGCAAATTATCTGAGTTAAATGGCGACAATCGTACCAAACGATGCGAACCAATTTCACTTCGCAAATAACCATAAGCCAATTCGCCAGAAATTTCCAATGTCACATTTTTAATTCCCGCTTCGCTACCAGCTGATTTATCCAAAATTTTAGTTTTAAATTTTTTATTTTCCGCCCAACGCAAATACATTCGCAACAACATTTCCGCCCAATCCTGCGCATCAGTTCCACCAGCTCCGGAACGAATAGTCATAATCACATCACTCGCATCGTATTTTCCGTCAAACAAAGTTTTTAATTCCAACTCCGCAAAACGCTTTTTTAAATCAGCCAATTCAACAGTGAAACTCAGCTTCGCTGTTGGTGATTTCAAATTTTTTTCCTCCTCTGACAATTCTACTAGTTCATCCAAATCAGAAATTTCTTTTTCCAAATTAGCTACTGACTCAATGTCCTCTTTTGATTGTTCTAGCTTCTTCATTATTGATGAAGCGTTTCCTTGATTATTCCAAAAATCCGTTTGTTCACTTTCCTTCTTCAACTTCGCAATTTCTTTTTTCTTTTTATCCAAGTCAAAGACGGTCCCGCAACCACGGGAGCTTATTTTTTAATTCCTCAATTTCAACTTTGATTTCATTTGACATAGTGTTAACAATATTCCATCTTACTTTAATCTAGCAAATTCACTAGATTATAGCAAATAATTACTAAACAAATTATTTGAAAAAAATAAAAAATCCGCTGGCATTAATCGCTGGCGGATTTTTTAAGTTTTCAAATGCTATCCACTTATTCAAAAGATTTTCTAAACTCTTTTTGAGCAGATTTAACTTCTGCTTTGAATGTTTCAATTGCCTGTTTTATGGTTTCGTTTTTAGTCTTCGCCAATTCCCTAATTGTCTCGCCAATTTTTTTTGAGTTTTTAAATCTCTCCTGATATTTATTTCCAGAGGATTTAATATTTGATCTTAAACTGCTTAGAGTAGTTTTTAATTCTTCATCATCAGTACTATCACTGCAAGCATTTTTTAATTTCTCGACTCTTTCCGTTTCATTTTTTTCAAATTCCTCCGCCAAACTATTAGCCAAAGATTTTCTCTCCTCAATAGCACTATCTACTCCGCTTCGCATTGTTTCAATCGCCTGATCGATTGTCGCTCTTCTGATTTTGACCGCCGTTTCAATGCTATTTTTAAATTTTTCTACCGCACTTTTTTGTTCAGTTGTCTGAGTTTTTGTTTCCAATTTACTATAAAGATTTTCACGCGCTTGGTCTCTTGCTTCTCGTCGCGTTTTCAGTGATTCATCTCTATTATTTCTTTTTTCATTTAATTTTCCTTCACCATTATTAAATCGCTCTTTAACTCTTGATTTTTTATTGTTTAATCTTTTCTCTAATCTGCTCGCCATATTTTCCAACTTAGTGCATATTCTATTTTTTATTTTTTCCGCCTTTTTTTCAAGATTAGCTTCACGCTGAGCTTCTCTTTTTTCAACTCTTTCCTGAATTGCTTTATTTCTTTTTTGCAAATTAATTGACGCTCTTGATTCGGTCGCCGTAGTAGTGGTGCTTGTTTTCATTGTTGTTTCCACAGCATTTGTTCTTTCCTTTGCAAAAACAAAGGAAAACAATATTGCAATTAAACTTAAATATAGTATCCTGTTCTTCATATTTTTATTTTTAACAATTATGTTTAATATACTTCTGTATCCGCAGAGCTAAGGTCTAAGTTTTCGTCAAGATCTTTTACATCATCCAAGCTGTCATTGCTGAAATCTGCTTTATCAGCCTCAATATCAATATTTGTATCAGCTAAATTGGCTTCTTTTAATTGCTCAATATTATCTTTTTCAGTTACTGTTTTTTGATTATTGCTGTCGTTAGCTTTCTGTGAAGTTATATTTTTTTTAGCTATATTAAAACCATTCATTTCACCATCTCTGTTGAAAATACCTCCCGCCATCAAAAAAGCCATTCCGACCAATATGGCAACGATTATAAATATTGCCCAATAATATTTATCATTTTTCATATTTTTATTTTTATTTTTAATTATATAAACAAATTTTAATATACTAATAATCTAATCTGGGTTTCTAGATAAAATTTCAAATCATATTTATTATGCCACATTTTTAATTATTTTGCAAAATCCCAATTCTGCAAAACCCCACAGAGAGTTATGATGAAAAAATTAAGGAGAAATATCCACTAATCCTTTATCTTCCGATAAATTTTCTTCACTGCCCAATAGATAATTGCTAAAAATATCACAAAAGGAATCAACGAAGGGACCCCCACTATCAAAAATCTAATTATGCCATCAATTAAGTTCTGGATATTATTAACTAAATCTTTAAAAGCTATTTTTACTGTTTGCCATGGTCGCCAATTATCGCCAACCGAAGCTATACCTGTATCTTCTTTTAAGTTTATCGTTATTGTTGACATTTCTGTTTGCGAATTCATATATTTAATCTGCCCTTGCAATCTTTCAATTTCTCCTCGCACTCTGGAAATTTGCTTTGTTACCGCCAACACATCATCAATTTTTCCAGCTCGATCTAAAATTTTCACAAAACTAATTTCTTCCGCTTGTTTATTTTTCAACCGTATTTGCAAGTCAGCATATTGTTCTGTTACATCTCTGCCAGTAGTTGATTCATTTACAACCTGAGTTGCTACATTTTTAATTTCAGAAATAGCTTCCGAAAATTTGGACACCGGAACTTTCACTGTCAAATTTCCTCTTCGCTGGCCTTTAACTCTTTCTTGAAAATTAGTGGAAAAAACTTCTCCCCCCAAATTTTTCACAATCTGACTAATTTTCTCTGTCGCCATTTCTACTTTTTCAACTTTTAATGACAAATTTCCATTCTTGATTATTTTCTTATCTACTGCAAATTGCCCATCAGAAAGATTTGAAGGATCTGCAGTTTGTTTATTAATTCTGGATGCAAGACCGTCACTTTCCATTCTATTTGATGTTCCAGCATATTCAATATCCTCATGCATTTCACCCATCATTGGCATTCCTTTCTGAACTACTGGCATTCTGTTTTTAAAAGATCTTCCTGAGAATAAATTGAACACTCCCCATAAAAATAACACACCAACTAGTATCCCAACCACTTTAAAATACTTTTTTATTTGTTCATTTAAATTAATCATGAATATTTTTCAAATTATTTATTAATTAGTTTAATTGTACTCCATTTTTCTTCATTTTTCAAATAAAAACTTAAAAAACTTCCTGCATTGTAATTACAATACAGGAAATAAATTATTTTTTATTAGCAATAGCTTTTTTTGACAAGCTAATCAATAAAGCTGTTGCTGACACTTTAGATATTTTAGAGGAATATACGCATATCTTACGAATGCCAATATATATCGGCCTAATTTCCCCAACCTTGTCTTTTTGCTTAATTAAAGTCATAAACAATCCTCCTTCATATTATGAGTTTAACTACAAAAAATTATATTTCTATTTTTTGTAATCATATTGATAGCAATATAATGTATCTACAATCCTTTTCTTTTCATATACCTTTTAGCCACTTTTATTCTATTCAGTTCTCGCTCCAAAGATGCCGCCACAAAGGCATAATCAGTATCATCAGCTGAAATTTTTTGCGATTTCAAATCTTCTGCTTTCTGTCGAGCTTTTTCAGCTTCTTTTAAATCAATTTCTTCCGCTCGCTCCGCTGTATCTGCCAAAACCGTTAACTCGTTATTGTGAAATTCAATAAAACCACCAGAAATTGCTAAGTCAACTTCTTCTTCACCTTTTTTTAAAATAGCCTCTCCCAATTTTAAAGCGGAAATATATGAGCGATGATTTGGCAAAATTGTTATTTCACCATCAATAGTCGGCAAAGTAATTTGCGATATCTCGTCTTCATAAACAACTTTTTCTGGAGTAATAATTTTTAATTTAATCATAGGTTTTAATTTAGAATTTTTAATTTTCAATTTTGATTGAAATTCTAACTATCTAATTTATCATTCATTGTTGATAAAATCTCTTTAGCTTCATTTTTTTAGTTTCATCTATTTATCATCAGTTGTCATCCTGGAAGTTAGAAATTCTTAAACGAACTTTGTCTGCCGATAGGCAGGCGAAGTGAGTTTGTAGAATTTCAACTATCTGGGATCTCAATAAAATTGCGCTAAACTTTACAAATTAATATATAAATCCTTCCATTCTGAATTTTCTTTTTCAATTAATTCTATTTTCCATTTTCTCCTAAATCTTTTCAGCTTCTTTTCTCTTTCTATAGCACTAATTATATTCTCTGTTTGTTCATAGTATACTAGCTTATCTAGGTTATATTTTTTCGTAAATCCATCTATATGTTTTTGCCTATGTTGCCAAATTCTCCGTTGCAAATTTCCAGTCACGCCAATATATAATACTCCTCTTTTTTTATTGGTGACAATGTAGATGCAATACTGTCGCATATTTTAGTTTTTTTATTTTTACTGAGATCCCGGACAAACTATTTTTCTATTACTCGCTTCGCTCATAATGAAAAATATGTTTTCCAGGATGACATAAAAAATTACTCTTTCACTTCCTCAATTCCGCCTTTCATATAAAATTCTTGTTCAGCAATATTGTCCATTTTACCATCCAGAATTTTTTTGAAACTTTTAATTGTATCTTTCAATTTAACATATTTCCCTGGAGTTCCTGTGAATTGCTCCGCCACAAAGAAAGGTTGTGATAAAAATTTCTGAATTTTTCGTGCTCGTGCCACCGTTATTTTGTCCTCATCCGACAATTCCTCCATTCCTAAAATTGCAATAATATCCTGTAAATCTTTATATCGTTGTAAAACTTGTTGTACTCCACGCGCCACATCATAATGTTCTTGTCCAATAATGTTTGGATCTAAAATTGTTGAAGCACTATCCAGCGGGTCAACTGCTGGATAAATTCCCAATTCTGAAAGTCCACGAGAAAGTACCACTGTTGAATCTAAATGTCCGAAAGTTGTTGCCGGCGCTGGATCAGTCAAATCATCTGCTGGCACATAAACCGCCTGTACTGATGTCACTGAGCCTTTTTTAGTTGAGGTAATTCGCTCTTGTAATTGTCCCATTTCCTCCGCTAAAGTCGGTTGATAACCAACTGCTGATGGAATTCGACCTAATAACGCTGACACTTCTGAACCAGCTTGTGTAAATCGAAAAATATTATCTACAAAAAGTAAAGTGTCTTTCCCTTCTTCATCACGAAAATGTTCCGCCATTGTTAAAGCAGAAAGTGCTACTCGCTGTCGTGCTCCCGGTGGCTCATTCATTTGTCCGAAAACCAAAGCTGTCTTATCCAAAACACCAGATTCTTTCATCTCATGATAAAGATCGTTTCCTTCACGAGTTCGCTCTCCAACACCAGCAAACATTGAGTATCCGCCGTGTTCTTGAGCAATATTTCTAATAAGCTCCTGAATAATAACTGTTTTACCAACTCCAGCTCCTCCAAAAAGACCAATTTTTCCACCTTTCACAAATGGACAAATTAAATCAATAACTTTAATTCCTGTTTCCAAAACTTCCGCCTCAGTTGCTTGTTCAGAAAATTTTGGTGCCGAACGATGAATTGGACTTCTTTTTTCAGTTTTTACTTCTTCCTTGCCGTCAATCGCCTCACCTAATAAATTAAACATTCTTCCTAATGTTACTTCACCGACTGGTACTGTAATCGGCGCCCCTGTATCAACTACTTCCATTTTCCTCCTTAAACCATCAGTAGATCCCATTGCTACCGCCCGCACTTTATTACTACCCATATGTTGATGCGTTTCTAAAACTAACCTTCCATCATTTTCCAAGCTTATTTCTAAAGCATTGTAAATTTTCGGTAAAGCTTCTTCAAACTCTACATCCACCACCGGACCAATTACTTGTACTATTTTTCCTTTGTTCATATTTTTACTTATTTTTAAATTTTAATTTATAATTTAAAGTTTTTTTACAATCTCCAATTTACAATCTATTTTCATAAATTGTAAATCTTGAATTATAAAATATTATTTTTTAACCCCGTTCTACAATTTGATTTATTCATATCCAAATCACCAATTCTTATCCCTCGTTAATAAATGGATTATTTCCCTCAAATAATATTTCCCTCACTTCATTGTTGATAAACCTTTCTGACACTCCATATTTTTGACTATATAATATACTAACTGGACCAAAAATTGCCTCATTATAGTTGAATCCCATTTTTTTACTAACTTTTTTTACAACTTTCTCCGACTTTCCTTCAATTTCTACAAACGGTTCTAAAAATGGCCATTCGTCAATCATAATTTCTACACCATCTACTTTCCAAATTTCTCGTCTAGTTTCCTGGTATGATTTTTTTTGACAGCCGATTGCTTTTAAAAATAATTCTGCTTGCTTGTAATTATCAACTTCCAGTTCTATCTCTTTCTGACCTTTGATATCAGATTGATTATCAATGGATTTAAAAGTCAAAGTTATTTTTTCATTTTCATCTCTAACTCTCAGCCAACTTTTTTTAACTTTACAATCTTGTGGAGGTCGCCAAGTGCTTCTTTTTTGTAAAAATTCTTTTTTTATTAATTCCGCTCCAATTTCTTTTAATTTAATCCCAATATCGTCTTTATTAATATTTTTAAATGTTGCCTCAATTCAATATTCATATTATTAACTTTCATATATTAGTTTCCAATTTCAGACAAATTTATTAAATATTTATTTATAACTCATAATTTTATTCTAATGCGGCGCGACCAGCGGAAATTTCTGCTATTTCTTGAGTAATTTTTGTTTGCCTAATCTGATTATACGCCAATGTCAAACCCTCTGCCATATCATTAGCCGCATCAGTTGCACTCCGCATCGCCATCATTCGTGCTGATTCTTTAGAAGCATTTGACTCCAGAATAGCGTGATAAATTTGCATTTCAATCAAACGAGGAATAATATGTGTTAAAACTTTTTTAGGACTTGGCTCCACCTTATATTCCATTTGCGGTTCATTTAATCCATATTCTTTAGCTAGATTATCCATCTCCGCAATTTGCTTTTCTAAATCAATTTTGGAAACTGGTAGCAATTGTCTAATTTTCGGCTCTTGTGTCATTGTTGAAATATAATCAGTATAAGCGATAACAACTTTATCATATTTTTTTTCCAAATAGTCATCTATCACTATTTTTGATACAGGACGAACGCCTTCAATTTTTGGAAGATAAGTTAATTCGGGAAAAGTAGCAACAATTTCTTTGCCCAATTTTCGCACCAAATTTTCACCCTTCTTACCGACTGTGATAAAATCAATTTTCAAGTCTTTGTCAGCAATATCTGATTCTATTTTTTGCACACCAATTCTGTTTACTTTTAAACTAGCCGGTTTTGTAATTTCATTCTTAATTTTTTTAATAATTTGGGCATTAAAAGAGCCACATAAACCACGATTGGAAGTAATGGCAATCACCAAAACTTTTTTAACCGGTCGCACTGCTAATAATCCATGTTCATATTTTTCAAAAGCTCTTGCCAAATTAGTTAAGACACTCCAAGCACTGTGTGCATATTCACGAATTTTCAAAACACTTTCTGTCGATTTACGCATTTTTGCAGCCGAAACCATCTCCATTGCTCGAGTTATTTTTGCCGTATTATTTATCGACTTTATCCGCCGATTTATATCTTTTAAATTAGTCATTTTTAATTTAATTTAGAATTTCCAATTTCGAATTTTGATTGAAATTCCAATTATTTAATTCATTATTTCTTGTCCTTTTTCATTGTTGATAAAATTTTTCCAAATATCAATGTTAATTCTTGTGCTTCATTCCAAATCTTTCTAGCTTCATCTTTTTTAGTTTCATCAGCGGTAGAAATCATTCTCAACCAATGTTTAGTTTCTTGAATTTCCTTCTTACAAATATGAATTTTATTTCTAAAATCTTTTTTTGAACTAGCTCCGTTAGCTTCCATGTAATTAGCTCCAACACTAGTAGCTGAACGAACTATTTGTGATATTAATGGGTGCATTACAATATCCTTCTTAATTGTCCTACAAAAAATAATTACACTTTCTTCAAATTTAGCTGTCCGTTCTTCTAAATCAAAATTTTTAGACATCTATTTCAAAATTAATTCATTAAAGCATTCAATCAAAATTGGAAATTGGAAATTAATCTACATCTTAAATCGTAAAATTGGTTATCGCTTTTTTCAATTTCGCCTCCATTCCCTCGCTCAACTCTCCACTCTCACGAATTTTATCCAAAACATCTTGGTGCATTGATTTCATATATTTGTGAAACTTCATTTCCCACTCTGTAATTTTTTCTACATCTATTTCATCCATAAATCCATTTGTCAAAGCATACAAAATTGCTACTTGATTTTCTACTACTAATGGAGCATATTGTTTCTGTTTTAAAATTTCCACCGTTCGCTTTCCTCTTTCAATCTGTGCTCGAGTTTTTTCATCCAAGTCTGAACCAAATTGAGCGAAAGCTTCCAGCTCTCTAAACTGTGCCAAATCCAATCTGATTTTTCCAGCTACTTTTTTCATAGCTTTGATTTGTGCTGCTGACCCTACTCGCGAAACAGAAAGCCCCGCGTTAATTGCTGGCTTAATTCCTTTATTAAATAAATCTGTTTCCAAAAATATTTGTCCATCTGTAATAGAAATAACATTGGTCGGAATATAAGCGGAAACATCTCCAGCTTGCGTTTCAATAATTGGCAAAGCAGTAATTGAACCACCACCAAATTTTTCATCCAATTTTGCGCTTCGCTCTAATAAACGAGAATGCAAATAGAAAACATCTCCAGGATAAGCCTCTCGTCCCGGTGGTCTTTTTAGAATTAAGGAAATTTGTCGATAAGCCCAAGCATGTTTACTTAAATCATCGTGAATTACTAAAACATCTTTTCCTTGATCCATAAAATATTCAGCAATCGCTGTACCTGTGTATGGGGCAATATAAGAAAATGCTGCTGCCTCTGATGCTCCAGCAATCACTACAATCGTGTGCTCCATTGCTCCAGCTTTTTCCAACTCCGCCACAATTCTAGCAACTTTTGATTCCTTCTGACCAATCGCCACATAAATACAAATCATATCTTGCCCTTTTTGATTGATAATTGTATCAACGGCAATGGCAGTTTTTCCAGTTTGACGGTCACCAATAATCAACTCTCTTTGTCCTCGTCCAACTGGAATCATTGAGTCAATTGCTTTAATTCCCGTTTGCACCGGTTGATGAACTGATTTTCGTTCGATTACACCTGGCGCAATTTTTTCAATTGGATAAAATTTTTCTGATTTTATTTCTCCTTTAGCATCAATCGCTTGCCCTAATGGATTTATAACTCTTCCAATCATTTTTTCTGAGACTGGCACTGAAAGAATTTTTCCAGTAGATTTCACTTCATCACCCTCTTTAATTCCCTTATAATCTCCCAGAATCATCACACCAACTTGATCCTCTTCTAAATTCAAAGCTACACCCATTGTTCCATCTGAGAATTCTAACATTTCCGATGCCATAGCATCATCCAATCCTTCCACGCGTGCTACACCATCACCCACTTCTAAGACCTTTCCGACTTTTTCGGTTTTGGTTTCGGTTTCAAAACCGGCAATTTGCTTTTTTAATTGTTCTACAATGTAATCTTTTGACATAAATTTTTCAATTATTAATTTAGCATTTTGAATTTTGATTGAATGATTTAATGTTAAAATTTTTAATTAAAACATTAAATAACTAAGCTTTCAATCAAAATTCAAAATTTAATCCACAATTTATAATTATTTTACCATCGCTTTTCTCAATTCCCGCAACTGTCTACTCACGCTTCCATCCAAAACCTCATCGCCAACCTTGATAATAACTCCACCTTTAATATTTTTATCTACTTTATTCTTTAAATGTACCTCCTTCGCTTGATATTTATTTTTTACAAATTCCTTAGTTTCATTTTGCAAACTTTCACTCAATTCTCGACGACTAATAACTTCCGCCTCCACAATCCCATTTTCTTTGTTCCAAATTTCCGAAAACTTTTTCACAATATCCGACAACAAATTTAACTGCCGATTTTTCTTCAATAGCTCCGCCAACTTTTTAATCACACCATCAACCTCACTCTCACTCTTTTTCTGAGTCAGCTCAAATAATGTCTGCGCATATTGTTTACTTGTTATTTTCATAAATATAGTCAGTGTGTCATTCTGGAAAACATATTTTTCATCGTGAGCTTGCGAACGATAGAAAAATAGTTTATCCGGAATCTACCCTTTAATATATATCACAAATTATCATATAAATCCTTCTATTTTGGATTTTCTTTTTCAATTAATTCTATTTTTCAGGATGACAACTGGGATTACTTTATTTTATCCAAATTTTCAAATTAAATCCAATCACTGTTTATTGACCATTGATTCTATTATCTCTTTGTCCTTTCCCTCATTAATTTTCTCGCCAACAATTTTATCCGTTGCCAAAGCCACTAAATCAATTACTTCTGCTTTTACTTCTGTCAACATTTTCTGCTTTTCTTCTCTAATATTTTTTTTAGCATCACTAACTAATTTTTCCACTTTTTGTTTAGATTCAATAATGATACCCTCACCACTCTTTTTTGCTTGCTCTTCAGCTTTTCCAATAATCCTTTGCGCCTCTTGCCTCGCTTTTTTTAAAACCTTCTTTTCTTTTTCCTCAATTTCTGTCAATTTTTTTTGTGATTTTTCCGCATCCTTTAATCCTTTTTCTATTTTATCTTTTCGTTCCTCAAGCACTTCTAAAACAGGCTTGTAAGCAAATTTTTTCAATACCCAAAGCAACACAAAAAAATTCACAATTTGCGCTAATAATAATTTTCCATTAATACCTAAATTTTGTAATAAATCCATATTTTCAAATTTTAATTTGTTATTCTCAAACCGCAAACATTTATACAAACCTACAGACATAAATTCGTAGATTTGTATTTAATTTGTAGTTTCCCGCCATAGGCGGATAGGCGTAGTGATTAAACAAACTTAATAATCAACGCTACAACCAACGCGTAAATAGCGATTGCTTCCGTAAAAGCGATTGCCAAAATCATTGCTGTTTGAATTTTTGAAGTAGCTTCTGGATTTCGTCCAATTGCCTCTAATGCTTTTGACGCTAAAATACCAATACCTAAACCTGGACCAATTGCTCCGAGTCCCATCGCAATCGCAGCTGCGATTGATTTAGCAGCCTCTGGATTTTGCATTACACCATCAGCCACTGCCTTTGTTTCTTCAATCATATTTTTTAATTATTAACTATTAATTATAAATTATGAATTATTAAATATTTAATAATTCATAATTTATAATTAAACTAATGTGCTTCTGTTGCCATCTTGAAAAATACTAGCGTTAACATTGAAAAAACCATCGCTTGAATAAATCCTACAAAAATCTCTAACATCAAAAATGGTAATGGTATAAAATATGGGACTAACATCAACATCACCGTCAATAAAACTTCTCCAGCAAAAATATTTCCAAACAAACGAAAGGAAAATGATACTACTTTGGCAAATTCTGAAATTATTTCCAATAATCCAACAAATGTTCCGATAAAATAAGGTTTTTTAAACGGATTAACTAAAAATTTTCCAGAATATTTTTTAAATCCCAAAGCAGAAACACCCATTATTTGAGCAGTAATAACCGCAATCAACGCTATTGCCAAAGTCATATTAAGATCTGCACTATTGCTTCTAATAAAAGGAATTAATTCTGTCTCTCCATTGTGAATTTTATTTACACCGATTGTTCCCAACCCTGGTATTAGTTCAATCCAATTTGACATTATAATGAAAATAAAAATTGTAGCTATATATGGAAAAAACTTTTTACTTTGTGTTCTGTCACCAGTAATACTGTCAACTAATTCCAGCAATGCCTCTACTATATATTCTAGAATATTGTGCAGTCCCTTAGGCTTGTGTTTTGTTTTTGATTCTTTTGTTTTTTTATTCAAAAAAAATGAACTAGTTATAATTATACTACTTATAATTATAGTCATCAAAAAAGTATTAGTAATAGGAAATCCCCCAATCGTAGTTATTAATTCTGGAGTTAATGAAATTTGCATACTTTATTATAAACTTTATAATCAATATTAATTTATATCTCGTTAATAATTTTTACCATCTTTTTATAAATCAACCAGCTGGTTAACACTACTGAAATAAAGATACCTAGCAATAAAAACCACGGGGCACTATCTAACTTTTTATCTAACAATTTTCCACCTAACGCCAATAATACAATTGGAATAGCAATAGTGTAACCCAACTCCATCGCCAAAGAAAAAACAGACCACTGTCCATCTATACTATTATTTTTCATTTTAATACAAAAACTAATTTTGTTTACTACTAAACACACCTATTATATCCAAAGCACTTATAAAAGTCAACTAAAATTTATTTTTATAAAGTAAACAATTTTCTAGCATTGTCAGTTGTTTGCTTCTCGACTTCTTTGATGTCAATTTTTAAAACATCTGCAATTTTTTTTGCCGTATATCTAACATTAATTGGTTCATTGCGACTATATCTCTCCAATGGTGATGGCGTTAAATATGGAGCATCTGTTTCTAGTATAATGTTTTTCAATCCAATTTCTTTTATTAATTTATCATAGCTTTCCGTATAAGTAACAATTCCATTTAAACCAATTTTAAAACCCAGCTCAATAAACTTTTCCGCTGTTTTATAATTGCCAATAAAACTATGCACTACCCCTCTTCTTTTTACCAAGTTTTCTTTTAATATTTCTAATAAATCATTGTACGCATCCCAACAATGTATAGCTATTGGTTTTTTTACTTCATTAGCAAGTCTGATGAATTCCTTAAAAACTTCTTTTTGTTTTTTCTTAATCTTCAATATTTCTTCTTCACCAAGCTTCTTATCGAAATGATGATAATCTAATCCCACTTCCCCAATTGCCACTACTTTTTTATTTTGTGCTAATTGTAAATACTTTTTATAATTAAGTTTTTCAATATAATTTTCTTCGGGTAAAACATTTGGCGAATTAAAAAGATGGATTGGATGCAAACCTACTACCGCCCAAACTCCACTAGTATATTTTTCCGCATATTCAATTGCCCGCTGACTGGTTCGCCATTCTGCACCAACATTAATAAGCTGGACATCATTTTCTAGTGTCCGCTTAATCACCATATCTGCATCTTCTTTAAAATCCTTAAAATTTAAATGACAATGTGTGTCTATTAGCATAGCTTATTGTTTTATATACTTATTTTACTTATAATTAAAATACTTCTGACTTTAATACTAACTTATAATCTTATAACACACAAAAAATATGCAACACTATTTTCTTTCTAAAACAAAAATTCCAGAAAACTTACCAGCAGAAATGCAAGATGCAATCAACAACTTAAAGCAATCTACTGACCAAAAAAATGTCTACACAAAGCCTACAAACTAATGACTACTAAATACAGAGGCTATCGACTTAAAACATATCTTAATTTTTTTCAAATTTTTATATTTGATATTACAAAGCTATGGAATAGAACAGGATTTATTCATTGTCATAACGCCAACTATTTAATGAGAATATTATTGGTAAAAAGCGGTTTTTTTAAAAATAGCGATATTCAAAATAAATGGACACTGGTGTGGTATTTTTCTCCACATCAATATCTACAAATAAAATTAAATAATGGCAGTACTATAAATATTGATATTTGGGGAAGTGCTTATGGAGTTAAATTTGGTAATTATGCGCATGGCATTCATTAAAGTTTTTTCAATTCCGTCTCCAAAACCTTTTTTCCATCTTCAGTGAATAGAAATTTAATAAAAAAAACCAATTTAGTAAAAAACTAGCATTTCCTCCAAATAAATTTTAAAAAATTCATTTGCAATTTTGCCATTTCTCTATTTTCAATCACTACGCCAACAAAATTTGTTAAAGATATCATAGCAACTTTATCTCCAGAAACCAATAAATCTACATCAAACAAAAAATCTTTTGGCAATAATTTTGACTTACCTATATTATCAACAATGCCATTTTCAACATAACGCTTACCCTCCTTAGTATTCTCAACTAAGTCTCTTAACTCTCCGCCACTTTCATAAATATTTTTTAAAAATTCTCCACCATCTTTTTCACTAAATACAGTATAATATCTGTCGGCAGAAAAAATACTCCATAATCTTTTTGGTGTTTTAGTCATTTCCCGATAAATTGAGCGCATTCCTTCCTTACCTTCGTAAAATTTTACAGTTGGCTTCTTAGATGAAGTGTTATGCAAATCGACAAGCAATGGCAAAATCTCTTTCGCCTTTCTTTTTCTTTTTTCCAAAATGGTTAAAATCTTTTTAGGATTTTGTGGTATATAGTAAATGCGCTTTCCTTTAAAAGTTTTCTGCAGTAAGTCTTGTTTAAGCAATTTATCTACATAAATATACAATGCTGTTCTAATTATGTTAGACTCGCGTGCAATTTCCGTGATATTAGCCACACCCAATCTCAACACGGCCAAATACACTTTGGCCTCATTTTTAGAAAAACCAAGTTCTCTCAGAATTTTCTCAATTTTTTGCTTATTTTCCATATACATTTATTATGATTTTATGAAAATCTAACTATCATAAAAATTTATAAACTATTTTTATACTAATTAGGTTTTACCTTATACTAAAAACTTAAAAGTGTCAACTTCTTTTGACACTTTTTTTAAAAAATAAACAGAATTGGGCTTAAAATAAGCGTTTTTACTAAAAATTTGACAATAAAATTGTAAAAATTTGTATAAATTGTAGTATTCTAGTAGTTCATTGCATTCAAAAGCGCGAACGACGAATATCGTTTGAGCGCCAAAACCCGGGAGGTGGGAAAATGAAGATAATCATTATCCGTCATGGTGTGGCGGAAAAAAGATTGAGCGGACAGGACGATTTGGATCGTCCTTTGATGAAAAATTGCGAGGAGTTTATCCCTCGACTCGGCGAATTTGATGCCGTTTTCTCTTCGCCGGCTCGCCGGTGTATTGAAACGGCAAAACTGGCGAGCGGACAAAACCCTATCGTTATCAATTCTCTTTCCACTCATTTGTGGAATGTAAAAGTTGATAATGTTGAGGGTTGGGAACTAATTGAAAAATGTTACTATCTTCCGGATGGTAGCATGGCAGAAATTCCGCTCACTATGGCGTGGAAAAATATCTCTGCGCCGAAACAATCAGAAGCATGGAGACTTATTACCGGCGAGGCAATAAGTAAAATGTTTCATGGCTACGGAATTGCGTGGAATCGCGTGCTTATTTGCATGCATCAATTCCACGCCCAAATGCTGGCGATTCGCCTGTTGGGCGAAAATCAGCCGGCAGTTGAAAAGTTTATTCGG
Organism: Parcubacteria group bacterium M6-OD1-3; assembly: GCA_003056165.1. Taxonomy (GTDB): domain Bacteria; phylum Patescibacteriota; class Minisyncoccia; order Moranbacterales; family UBA9337; genus LSNR01. The sequence continues at coordinate 46,940 of LSNR01000002.1, forward strand.
GAAATGTATCTCCCTCCCGGAGGAACGATTCCATTAGAAGTTTTCCCCCTAGTGATTCGACCATCCAGAGGAAGAAATGGAGGAATTTTTTTCTAGGTTTTTGGCCATTATCTCGTTATGGCTAAACGAGATAATGGTTTTCTTATAAAGTTTTCAAATTTAATTTGAAATTTTTTAAGGAAAGACTATTTTAATAATTTAAAGCAAAAATATGGTTAAAAATAAAAATAAAAAAACCTCTTGGATTGACGACTATGCCAAAGCGGTAAAAGACTTTACTTATGATCATGACCCGAATTCTCATCAACCTTTTGACGCCTTTTATTTCTATCCTTACTACTTTGATTTATGGTTGGATAAAATTTATCGCGCGATTGTTTTAATTAAAAGCAATGGAATTAACGATAAGGAAATTTTTTCCAAAATACCATCCCCTTCTTCTTTACGATTTGTATTTTACACAATCGTTAATATGACAGCTTATCTCAAATATCCAAAAACAAAATCTCGTGTTATTATTGATTTTTTCTTTAAATGTCTATCTAGTCAATCAAAAGATAATAATGTTTTTCATCAAGAAAGAATTTTGCTTAGAAGCAACGCAGAACTTAAAAAAATATTAACCGGCACCAAAAAAATAAAAACAAAATCCGAACAGCAATTAATTTCCAGATTGATCGGAACATTATTGATGTATAATCACATTCTTTACAATGATTATTCAACTGACTATGGTTGCTGGATAGAGGGACCCTATAAAGTTGGTAATCGGATAATTTTAATTAGAAATTATCCGGATTTGTCGCCTAAAAATTTATGGCCGGAGTTGGAAAATCAATTCTTGAAAGACAAAAAGATTATAACCGTCTACAAAAATATTCCAATCAAAATGCAATATATGTCCAGCCACTTAGTTGCTAAAAATAATTATCAAAACAATCTTATCGCTTATCAAATATTCTCTAACGGCAAACCGCTCAATGATCTTTCCAGTTTGGACCAACTTATTAAAGACATTGCCAAGACAACCAGTCAACTGTACGAAAAAGTACGAAAAAAGAATATGACTGAAATTAAGGAACTTTTTTTACGACAGCAAGGATATGAACTAAAATGGCTATTTGATTTGGCTGGACTGGACTGGCGACCGGGCAACAAAAGACTTAAGCGAGCACAAAAAAGTAGAGTCCGCCGAAAAATTACTCCCGCCAGTAAACCGAAAACTCAAGAAGAATATGAATCACACATAGGAATTGATTTTTTGAGAAAATTATTTCAAAAAGATATTACTCTTTATGGAAAAATAGCCAATAAAGGATTTGCTATCGGTAAAACGAAAATCGTTAAAACGCCAAAAGATTTTCGTTCATTTAAAATGGGTGATATTTTGGTAACAACAATTACCAACCCCTCTTTTGTTGGCATCATTTCCAAAGCTGCCGCCATTATTACGGAACTAGGTGGCATCACTTCTCACCCGGCAATCATTTCCCGAGAATTTAATTTGCCTTGTTTAGTTGGAGTCAAAAACGCCACCAAAAAATTAACTGATGGCGAATATATAGAAGTCAACGCTTACAAAGGGAAAGTCAAAGTTTTATAATAATTACGAAATTTCAATAAAAAAAGCCTTGCCTCACATAAACTGTGTAAAGCAAGACTGAAATAATCTTAGACTTGGAAACTACAACGATAACTCAAAGCCGTCGTTGTAACCCTCGGAAACATTTTCCATTCCCATTTCTTTTCCGAAGTTATAAACACATTCACCATGGGTGATCACCCAGGCAATTGTGTCATCTTCTGCTCGTTTGAGCATTTCATAAATCTCAGTAATTACAAGACTCATTCTTTTGGCAATATGTTCGGGACCCTCCGCCCCAAACCTCAATCGCTCCTCACGATATTGATCGGTCGAAAAAGCCTTCCAGAAATCCGCTCCCTGCCCCACACACTTTTTGCGGAGAAACTCAGCGAACGAAGTTTGGAACATAAGTGCCTCGCCCAGCCGGAAATCCAACCGAACATCAATAACGTTTCCGTTAGCATCCCGAATCTCCTCGGCAATTATTTTTGCCGTTTCATAAGCTCTTTGCCCCAATGTCGGGTCATCAAGCCAATAGGTTGGCGAGTACACGATTAGAAAATTCGTCGCTGGCACCATGTCAACCTCGGTAGATAGACGCAACAAGGTTTTAATCTTAACACCCTCAACACCCTTCGGAGTCAAACGACCCAATGTCGCCTGCTCCTCTGGAGTTGCGTTTCCTATGCCACCCTCCGGCCAACTGGAATCGTAGCGACCGTGTCGCTGGATAATAATTTTCTTCATCACTATACCTCCTTTGTATCGTGATGTTTTTTCAAATTAAGCAAACTATATTATTATATAGTTTACCTCCACTGACATTTCACTATCACATAAATGCAAAATAAAGTCAATAGCTATATAGTTTTTAAATCAAAATCAGTCAAATCAGGTGTCATTACTTTTGCTTTTAATTCATCCGGCAAATACCAAACAAAGAAATAAAATGTTCCTGCATGTCCTGTTGGCTCGTCAATAAATTTAATCCCTTGCTTCTTTAATAATTTTTTCATTTTAACTTGAATTTCGCCGAGCCAGAGCGGAAGTAATACCGGGTCAATCATTCCCATCACATCTTTATACATTGCCAAGTTTTTTACTTGCTCATAAGATAAAACGAATAATTCATATTCTTTTTTATTAAGTTTTTTCTTTGCTTCAAACTTTATTCTTCTTATTTTTTTCTTCATCAAAGCATGTCTTTCTATCAACTTTTTGTTTCCCTTCCTAAACTCAACCGCATGAGTTAAAGCGTTATAAATAAGAGTTCTGTCACCACCTCGCATTTTAGTTTGCTCTATGGGAGTAAGAAGTAGCTTCTCTTTTAATACTTTAAAATCCTTTCGTTGAATAATATTATAAACTTTATCCCAAATCAAATTTATTTTCTTTTCATTTTTATCGACATTCTCATCTATCAAAATAATCGCTCTATTTAATAATTTTTTTATTTCAGGATCCTTAGATAAAATTTCTAAAATCTTTTGTCCGCCAAAAGAATCCAATAAATACAAGTCTGCATAATCTGTTTGTATTAAATCTCGTTGCAAAGAAGAAATCTTTTCCTCAAAATCTTCTGCGTCATTTCCAACATCAACAATTTTGTATATAAGTCTTTTTAAATTGCTTATGAAAAACTCATGTAAAGGTCCATCAGAAAATAAATAATTAACTATCCAAAAACGATAGCAAATTAATTTATTAAACCTTTGGTCTATACTAACTAAAAATTCCAGATCATTTTTATCACCGTTACCATAGTCTTTTTTGATTTTTGCAAAACCAACAAGTAATTCTTTTTGCGCCCAATCACCATATTTTCTAAATTTTTTTGGATTGTCAAAAACATTCTTAACAACACTTTCGTAATAAGAAATTATTGGAGGAAATTTATATGGATAAAAACGCAAAAAACCTTCCAAATCGTTTGAAAGTGTTTGTGGAAATTTTAAGTATTTCTTATCAATCTTCATAAGTATAAATATTACCATTATCCCCATCCAAAATAACTTTCTGTCCATCTTTTAAAACAATTGTTGCATTTTGAGTCCCAACTACGGCGGGAATATTAAATTCCCTTGACATAATGGCCGCATGGCACAAACTTCCTCCCAAGTCAGTGATAATTCCTTTAGATCTTTTTATTCCCAGTAAAAAAGGAGGTCTGGTCATCTTGGTAACAAGAATATCGCCTCTTTTTATTTTTGCCAATTCTTTACTCAAGCTTCCTGACATATTCATATCAATAATTCGAACAACACCGCTAACTTTTCCTCCTGAGGCTGAATACCCTGCCAAAACTCTTCTTGGCTTTCTTTCAAATTTCTTAAAATATATTCTCATTGCTTTTTCCAACGCCTGATATTCTATTGAAGATTGCAACCAACCTTTCTTATCGTGAGTAATTGGAATTCCTTCTATGTGCAGTTCTCCTATTATTTGCCGAATATCTTGATTTGGAGTAAGTCCAGTTTTATCATAGGTAGTCACAAGTCTTCCTCGTCTAAATGTGCTAAAACCATAATAACTTTTATTTAACCCAACCAATTGATACCCCCACCAACCAACGGCTTTACCTCCCTTAAATTTAATATTTATTTTATTTTTCTTATCTTCAAGCAGCGTCGACTCGTAAGACTTACAATGACTTTTGTTAAAAATAATATCCACTTCCTTGTTGTTTATAAAAGGACCAAACCTTGCTCCAAATTCAGTATTGATATTTTGCAATAATTTATCAGAAAATTTTACCTTTAGCTTTTTGATCACAACCACCGTGCCACTTGTTTTTTTATTTACACCATTTTCAATATAAAATGGATATTCATTCCAATCTCCATTCTTCAACCAATCATCTTCACTGTATTTAATAATATATCTTTTATTAGAATTAATTTGAGTTGTATTTAATTCAAAAACCTTACCCAAAAATGATGTAGCTGTTTTTAATCCTAAGCCAAATTCTCCAAGTTTATTTTTCTTACTGGAAAATCCAAGTCTAATTGCTCTAGCGGACTCAATTTCACTCATTCCTCTTCCATTATCTATCACCTCAATTTTTTGAGGAGTTATGTTTATTTTTACTATCAATTTTTTATTCGGTAAACGGGCGTCAATTGCATTATCAATAAGTTCAGATAAAGCTTCTTGAATAGAATATCCGGTCTGACTTATTTTTGTCAAAATACTCCTATGTGGAGTTATCTCAATAAACTTTTTCTCTATTTTTTTCGCCTTTTTCATTCCAAAATATTTTAAATTTTAAGTAATTTCAAAAATTCTACCATTAATTTCTATTATTAACATATCTTTTTTATTATTCTCAGTCAAGTATCTGTACACGGTGTGTTTCATCTTATTTAGTATTATCATTGTCATGTTAATTACATTTAAAAATGTCATACCATTTATCAAATAGAAATGTCATGCTTTGAAAAATTTATTGATTTTTCAAATTTTAAAAAGTGGTCAAATTATGCACGTGCATAATTTGACCACGGTCGAAAATTTATTTAATTTCTTTTGAAAAGTATTATTTTGCTTTCTCCAAAATCCTCACAACGCCATTATCCGCATCAACTTCAACCAAATCACCGTCTTCCAAAACTTGTGTGGCAATTTTTGTTCCGATGATACACGGTTTTTTTAATTCACGAGCCACAATGGCAGCGTGACTTGTGATTCCTCCTTCATCTGTAATAATTGCTTTAGCTTTTCTCATTAAGGGCATAAATTCTGGTCTTGTCATAGATGTAACTAAAATATCCCCTTTTTTGAATTTATTAAATTCTGAAAGTCTTAACACTGTTTTTACTTTACCTTCAATATCTCCTTTATATGCAACTTGCCCCATAAGCGATTCTTCGTCTCTTTTACAAGATTTAATATATTTTTCTTCCATTTTTTTCTTTATATCTTCAAAATTCTTATATTCAAATTCTGTAGAACCATCATAATTATGCAGAAATAAAACCCCTTCTTGTCTACTAATAATCTCCTCTTTTATTTTCTCTAAATAGTTTTTTCCTTTCAAAAACTCCTCAAAGGCACAATAATAAATTAATTCATTATTTAATCCAATTTCTCTAAAAAATCTTTCCCCAACTTTAAAGTTGATTACAATTCCCTTTCCCATAACATCTTTTTTCTTATCTCTTAAAACAAGAATTGTTTGTATATAATCGACTAATTGTTTTTCTTCTTTGTTTAATGAATCTCTCCAATTCTTAAAAGATTCTTTTGTTTCTTTGTATTCCAATTCTTCTTTTTTAAGTTCTTTAGATGCCATCTTATGATTCCTTAAGTATTCTGAGTAATCTTTCTTTATATTTTCTTCCATGTCTTTTATTGATTTTATTTCTATATATCCAGAGTAAGCATATTGCATCTCTTCAGCCATATCCTTTACGTTTCTTAAATTTAATATTAAGTTTAGGATTTTTTTATGCCTTCTTTTATCAAAAGAATCCTCTGTTGGTATAATTGCTTTATCCCAGACATTTTCAACAACTTCAGGCTTTAAATCTAAATTGTGTTTATTAATAAATTCAAAGACAAGTTCCTTATCAAATTGTGTTGAGAACCATGCCGTGCAATTATATTCCCTTACTAAACTAATTAGTCTTTCTAATTTTTTAATAATTTCTTCTTCTTTATAAGATTCTATATTTTTGTAAGACAAATCAAAATAAATTCCATTTATCTCCTCCTCTAAAGTCTCTAAATATGAGATAGTTTTAGATAGTATTTTGTTATCTCTCATATACTTTACAAAAAAGTTTTCTGAAATCATATTATACCTAGTTTCAGACATCAAAACAAAAGCTTTACCTTTTTTCATTGCTATAAGAAATTTTATATTTAAATCTTTAACTTTTCTGCCGAAATTAGGGGTAAATCCTCCTGCTCCTGCAGCTAAAATTGAAACAGGAACTAAAGGATAAAAAACATCTCTTTCAAATCCTTTCATAAATTTACCTAAAAGTGTCTTGTGTTTTTGGATTATGCCACTAAGAGTCGTTATCGGTCTACTTTGCGTGATATAAAATTTTCCATTTTCTTGAGCCCATTCTATATCCTGCGGAAGTCCGTAATGGTCTTCTATTTTTTTAACAAGTTTCGCCAATTCTAAAATCTCTTTATCTGATAAAACTTGCTCTTGACCTTTTTCACCCAACTTCAACCACTCATTACCACCACCATCTTTACGATAAAGTCCCCTGTCCTGCTCACTAATATTTTTTTCTAAAATTTTCATAATTATTTCTTTAACAACAACAAAAGCAAGCCGACAATTCGGTCTTTGTCTTTTGGTTTTGATTCTACTACCAAAAGAGTGATAGCAGTCAATGCTTCTGGAGTAATTTTATGTCTAAACTTTATGCCAACTTTTTGCAAAAACCAAATAAAAGCAAACGCTCCTGTTCGTTTGTTACCGTCGGTGAATGGATGATTTTTAACTACAAAATATAATAAGTGAATTGCTTTTTCTTCTACGGTTAAATAAACATCTTGACCAAAAACTGCCTGCAAAACATTTCCTAAAATTCCCTCTAAAGTTTTTTGTTTTTTCTCTTGGGCAAATAATTCTGTTGCTTGTTTTTTCTTAATTAGTTCTTTTTTGAATTTTGCCACTGCTTCATATAATTCATCAGCTTGAATTTTCACTTTCTTTTTAGTGCTTCCTTTAATCGGAAATTTATCTTCATCATAAGATTCTAAAGATAACCACGCCCCGGAAAAAGATTTTATCAATTCTAAAATATCAGCAGTTTTTACTGCATTATTTTCGGGTAATAATTTTTTGACATCATCAACTGCTTTGATGAATTTATCGTAATTTTTCCCGATGATTTCCGGATTCATATTATAACCTTGATAAATATATTGCCTTAATATTCTATTTGACCATTTTCTAAATTTTACGGCTTGAGCTGAATTAGTACGATAACCAACTGCTAAAATAATATCCAAATTATAGAATTCAACTTGTCGTTTTATTTCCCTTTTTCCCTCTTTTTGAACTTGTGCAAAAATTGCACTAGTTGAATTTTTATCAACCTCCTTATCTTTAAAAATATTTTTAATATGCTTAGTTGTCACAGAACGCTCTATTCCAAAAACCTCCGCAATTTGTTTTTGCGTCGCCCAAATAGTTTCATTACCAAAATCACCCCGTAATTCAATTCCGCCGTTTTTTGCTTGATAAATTACCAAGTTTTTATTTAATTTTACAATCTTTTTCTGAACCATATTATTAACTCACTTTAATTAACTTTTTATTTTTTACCAACAACATAACTATCCGGTGTGATTTGTCCAGAGACAATAGATTCTCCCAAACCAAATCCTGCTTCAATTATTATTTGATTTCTATCTTCTGTTACTGGATGAACAGAAAAAGCAATGCCTGATTTTTCAGAATTTATCATTTTTTGGATTACTACTGCGACGGAAATTTTATCTTTATTTAATTTTTTTTCAAAACGATAAAAGATTGCTCTCGACGTAAATAGTGAAGCCCAGCATTTTTTAACATTTTTCAATAAGTCTTTTTCGGTTGTATTTAAAAAAGAATCTAATTGTCCTGCCCAAGCATTTTCTTGTCCGTCTTCCGCTGTAGCTGAGCTACGCACTGCAACAAACTTGGCATTTAACTTTTTAAATTCTTTTTCAATTTCTTTCTTGATTGCTTCTGGAATTTTTGCTTTTAAAATCAAAGACCGGATATTTTTTGACGCTTTTTCAACACTTTGAAGCTTTTTGACATTTACTTTTTTCAACTCTTTTTGTATTTTTGAAGTTAGATTATTTTTTTCTAAAAATTCTTCAAAAGTTTTTGTTAAAATCACAAAACCGTCTGGAACTGGAATTCCCGCTTGTGTCATCTCACCAAGTGAAGCCCCTTTACCTCCAGCAATATGAGTGTCTTTTTTTGATAGTTGTTCAAATGATTTGGTAAACATATCTTCATTCATTAAAGTTTTTTCAATTCCGTCTCCAAAACCTTTTTTCCATCCTTATTAAACAAAAAATTACCTTCAAAGTTTTTACCAGATAATAAAAGTGGCAACCAATACTGATCATCAACCCACATTTTTTTATAAGGAATTTCACTATGTTCAAACCATCTAGGCAACATTTCTTCCGTTTCTTCCGGCTCACCAATTATATTATCGCTGACAATAGAGAAAAAATTTACTTCCAAAATTTCTTTTAATTTATTTTCAAAACGAAAATCTATTATACCTCTTTTTATAAGACTCTCTTTGCTTTTTATTTTGAGACAACTTTCTTCAAATAATTCTCGCTCTGCTGCCTCAAAAATATTTTCATTTTTTTCTACTTTACCGCCAAAACCATTCCATTTCCCCATCCCAAACCCTCTCTTTTTCATTCCCAAAAGAATTTTTTCATTATCATAAACTAAAATCAGTGTCAGTTTTTGTTTTTTCATTATCATAATAATATGGAGGCCTAATATGGAGGCCTTGCCTCCATATTCATCTATTCAAAACTATTTTTTAATATTTCTTTATTTTTTAAAATACCCCGTAGCTGTCTATTGGCAAACTGCTCATACTCTTTCTTATCCCTAGTGAAAGAATCTAAAATATATCCAGTTGTACAAAGATTAGTTTTCATATTTTTTATATATTCAGGAAGGCTGGTTCTATATTTATTATTTCTGCCACTTTCATCTCTTTTAATTTTGTGGACTTTAAAATTTAAATTGACATATACTGATAATCTATTCAAATATTCTTGTGTGCCAATATGCTTAGCTTTAAATTTCCCTTGAAACAAAGATCCATTTCTTTTGTTTTTCTTATTAAAATACATAGTATAACCTGTTCCAATCTTTTGCATAAATTTAGAAATACCACCTTCAATATTTTGTCTCAAGATAAAATGAAAATGATTTGGCAACAAACAAAATGCCACTACTTCTACTAACATGGAGGCCTTGCCTCCATTCTTAATCTTTTTAGAATACTTGTATTGTGGGACACCACCTAGAGAGTTTTCTTGATTAAATAAATCAATAATTTGTAAAAATTTAAAAAAATCTTGGCTATCTTCAAAAATAACTCTTCTATCTATACCTCTATTGTAAATATGATAAAATTCGTCTGTGCTAAATCTTATTTTTCTTATACTCATACTCAATTTTATATCATTTTCCCCATATGGAGGCAAGGCCTCCATATAGTTCTTGCAACTATTTATTTTATTCTTTCAAACAAAATTTCTTTTTTACCTGTTTCTAGTTGTTGTTTTATTTTAATTGAAGTTTCTGGCATAAATGATTCTAGAAGCTGAGCTATAAAATACAAATCTTCAACTAATTTTTCCATTACTTTCTCAAATTCTTTCTTACTACTTTTTGCTAGTTCCCACGGCTTTGTTTCTTCAATGTATTTATTACTCTTCTGAACAAGATGACTCCAAATTCTTTCTAGCGCCTTATCAAACCATAAGCTTTCGATAAACATTTTATTCCACTGTATTGGATCATATATTTTTCTTTCAATATTACTAAAATCAATATTTTCACTTAATTTCACAACTCGCGAAACCAAATTTCCCAAACCATTTGCTAGATCAGCATTATATTTTTCAACCATTCTTTCTATTGTAATATCAATATCTTCTCCGAAAGTTCCAGCTGAAAGTAAAAGATAGCGTGTACCATCTGTACCAAATTTCTCCAACATCTCATCAATACTAATCACATTGCCGATTGTTTTACTCATCTTTTTTCCGTCCGATAAAATATGTCCGTGCACAAAAAGCTGTTTTGGCAACTCAATTCCTAAGTGCATTAACATTATTGGCCAAATTGTAGCGTGAACCCGTAAAATATCTTTACCCAACATTTGAATATTCGCTGGCCAAAAATCTGGAATTTTATTTACATCACCATTCCACCCTAGTCCTGTTAAATAATTTAACAAAGCATCAAACCAAACGTAAGCCGTGTGCGTTTCGTCAAATGGCAACGGAATTCCCCAATTAACATTTTTTCGTGAAATAGATAAATCTTCCAACTCATTATTTTTTAGAAATGACAAGATTTCCTTTTTATATTTTTCTGGTCTAATTTTAAAGTCATCACTTTCAATTTTTTGAATCAATTCAGTTTGTCTTTCATCCATTTTCATCATATAGCTTTCTTCCTTCATCACTTCCGGTTCTACATTATGATCCGGACATTTTCCATCCACTAAATCACTTTCGTTTTTAAATTGCTCACAACCAACGCAATATAATCCTTCATATTCTCCCTTATAAATCACTCCTTTATCATATAAAGTTTGCAAAGAAACCTGAATTGCTTTTTTGTGTTCAGGATTTGTCGTTCGAATAAAATTATCATATTCAATATCTAATTCTTGCCAAAGTTTTTTAAAGTCATCTGAAACTTCATTTACCAATTCCTGGGGTTTTTTGCTTTCCTCTTTTGCTTTTTGTGCAATTTTTGCTCCATGTTCATCCATTCCCGTTAAAAAGAAGGTTTTTGTTTTTTGTAATTTATAGAATCGTGCTAATGCATCAGTCGCGACAGTTGTATATGCATGCCCAATATGCGGTTGTGCGTTAGCATAATAAATTGGAGTTGTTATATAAAATTTATTTTTCATAAAAAATTGTATTTTAAAAAATATGACAAAACAACTATAGACTCACGAATTTTGCGGTGAGGACAGGATTCGAACCTGCGAAGAGTTGCCCCTTACACGCTTTCCAAGCGTGCTCCTTCAACCACTCGGACACCTCACCATTTTAATTACTAATTTTTTTAACGCCGATTAATCGCATCTTTTTGCCGGCAGGAGAACGTCCGATTATTATTATAATTTTATCATCCTTCTCCAACTTCTTATCATTCTTAGCTTTTTTTACCAATTTGTCAATAAATACACTCAGGTTTTTTTGCTTTTCAAATAAGTAACAATCTACACCCCACAGAAGAGAAAGTTGATTAAATGTTTTTTTATTGTTAGTCGCCACTAAAATTTGTTGCTCCGGACGAAAATGGGAAACCAATTTAGCTGTAAAACCACTAATGCTTATCATACAAATTGCCTCAGCATCAAAACTTTTAGCTAGTTCATACGCGCTTTTTACAACTACCGCGTATTCCGATTTAATTTTATAATCCAATGCCTCATAAATATCATCGTAAATGGATTCTTCGGTTTTTTCGATAATTTTACTCATAATAGAAACGCTTTCCGTTGGATATTTTCCAGTAGCGCTTTCGCCGGAAAGCATCACCGCATCAACATGATCAATGATTGCATTAGTTACATCACCAACTTCGGCGCGTGTCGGTCGCGGATTATCTATCATACTATTCAACATTTGTGTCGCCACAATAACCGGCTTAACACATTTTATACTCTTGGAAATAATTTCTTTTTGCAATATTATTACCCTACTTTGATCCATTTCTATTCCGAGATCTCCTCTAGCCACCATTATTGCGTCTGTCTCTTTAATAATTTCATCCAAATTGTCAATCGCTTCCTGTCGCTCAATCTTAGCGATAATTTGCGGATAATGACTCTTCTTTTTCTTTTGAATTATCTTCCGAAGCCTTTTAATATCTTTAGCATTTTTTACAAAAGAAAGTGCTACGAAATCAACATCGTTTTTTAAAGCAAAGTCCAAATCCTTTTTATCCTTAGTAGTAATAACATCAATATCCAAGTTTGCTCCAGGAATATTAACGCCCTTGTGATTTCTGATTATTCCCCCATCAATAACTTTCACCTGACAACTTTTTTTATTATTTTTAATTATGCGTAATTTTATCAAGCCATCTTCGATTAAAATATCCTGTCCCTTTTTTAACCCTTCAAGAATATTTTTTTTATCTAAATAAACTATTTTTGCATCAATTGAATTATCTTTTTTAGATTTGCTATCAATCTCACAAATTTTAATCTTATCACCACTTTTTACAACAATTTCTTTTTCAACCGCAACTCTAATTCTTGGGCCTTGCAAATCTGCCAAAATTCCAACATTAACATTGAGTTTTTCAGAAACTTTTCGAACTCTAGTCATCACCTGTTTGTGCCAACTATGTTCTCCGTGTGAAAAATTAAAGCGTGCAACATTTAATCCGGATTGCATCATCTTCTTTAAAACCTCTTCACTTTCCGAAGCCGGTCCAATTGTCGCCACAATTTTTGTTCTTTTTTGTTTGTATTTATTCATAAAAATATCGTAATTAACAAATAATGTTAATTATAAACCAAAATTAGAAAATTTAAAAATTAGAAAAAATAAATTCAATTAGTCTATCCTTATTTAGAAATGTTTTGGCGGAATATGGTAGAAATTTAGCATTGTCACTTAACTGATCTTTAATTTTTTCAATAATTTTATGCTCCACGCTTTTTTTAACTTTATCCATCTTATTTGCTACAACAATTGTTTTAATATTTTCTTCTTGTAGCAAACTGAGCATTTCTATATCAAACTCTTTAATTCCGACCCTAGCATCTATTATCAGAATAACTCTATGAGGTTTTACTCCCGAATAGGTCAAATACCAGATAATCATTTTTCTAATTTTCTCTCTTTTTCGCTTTGAAGTTTTGGCAAATCCATATCCAGGAAGATCAACAAAATAAGTTCTATTATTTATTAGAAAAAAATTTATCTCCTGCGTTCTTCCTGGTGTCGAGCTAGACCTCGCTAAGTCTTTAACTCCCACCAAAGAATTTATCAAACTAGATTTTCCAACGTTTGACCTTCCTACAAAAGCAACTTGTTTTTTTCCATCTTCCAATATTTCATTTGTCCCCGTAATTCCCTTAATAAATTCTGCTGTTTTAATTTTCATAAAATTATAAGTTATTAATTTTTTAGCTAAGCTATCCGCAAATAAAATATTTTAAAAAATTAGTTATTTAAAATTTAAAATTTTACAATTCTCCCCAATTTTTCCCAATTTTAATATCAGCAATTAAAGGAACTGCTAGTTTATAAACTCCCTCCATTATTTCTTTAGTTTTTTTAGCAACTTCCTCAGACTTATCTTCGCTCACTTCCAAAATAATTTCATCGTGAATTTGCAAAATCATATCAACATATTTGTCTTTTCTGAAAAAATCATACACCGCAATCATCGCCAATTTCATAATATCGGCAGCTAATCCTTGAATCGGCATATTGATTGCCATTCGCTCAGCCATCGCTTGAACTTGGAAATTCGGCGAATTTATTTCTGGCAAATATCGTCGTCGTCCCGTTTCTGTTTCTACAAAACCGTTTTTCTTCGCAGACTCTTTTGTTTCCCCTATGAACTTTGCCACATCAGAAAAATTTTTCATATACTGGGCGATAAATTCACCAGCATCTTCCCGTGAAATATCCGCTGACTGTGAAAAACCGAAACTACTCATTCCGTAAATAACCCCAAAATTCAATGCTTTAGCTTGTCGTCGCATTTTTTTTGTGACAGCGGAATGCGGTACTTTATTTACTTCCGCCGCGGTCTTAGTATGAATATCCTCTCCCGCCCAAAAAGCTTCTATCATTTTTTTATCTTTGCTCATATGTGCCATCACTCGCAAATCAATTTGCGAGTAATCCGCTGAAACCAAAACTTTGCCATCATTCGCTTCAAAGGCTGTCCTAATTATCTTTCCTAAGTCCGTACGAATAGGAATATTTTGCAAATTTGGATTTTCCGAAGAAAGCCTTCCTGTTGCCGTCACTGCCTGATTAAATGTGGTATGAATTCTTCCGTCGCTTTGTACTAATTTTGGAAAAGCATCCAAATAAGTTGTTTTTAATTTAAATAATTCGCGATATTTTTCAATTTTCTCGATAATTTCGTGTTTATTTTTTAATTTGTACAATTCTGGAGCAGCTGTTGAAAAGCCAGTTTTATTTTTTTTAATTCCCTGTGTGGAAATTTTTAATTTTTCAAAAAGAATTTTTCTAAGCTGTTGCGTAGAATTAACATTAAAATTTTCTCCAGCCAATTTTTGAATTTTTTCTTCCAAATTTTCAACCTGCTTATTTATTTTCTCAGCAATACCTTTAAAAATAATTTTGTTTAATTTTATTCCTTTAAGTTCCATTTCCGCCAAGACTGGGATTAGTGGGATTTCAATTTTAGTAAAAACATTTTTTAAATTTCTTTCTGTAGAAATATTTTTCTGCTCCTTACTTATTTTATCTATTTTGTCCTCCAAAATATTTTTTAATTTAAAAAGATAATCAGCTTTTCGACATAATTTCTCAGCAACATCTTCTGTTGATGCTATTGAAATTAAACTTATCTGTCCCATTTTTTCTTCCGAAAATTCTTCTCCCAACTCTTCGGCAATTGTCTCACTTAAATCTATTTTTAACCCGGAGTTCAAAAGATAATCCATTAACATCACATCCTGACACAGAATCTTTTTTTTATTATCAATATAATCAATTAATTTTAAATTAATATTTCTATTTTTAAAATGTTTGTAAATATTTTTTAATTTCCAGCCAATTTTTATAATATCTTTACTCTCTAAAATCTGTTTTAATTTTTTCAAATCTTTCTTAGCTGAAAATTCCAAGAAATATGTTTGTCCTATTTTCCAAGAAAACGCCATTTGCACATTTCCATTTTCCAAAAAATCACCGACGATAACAACCTCTTTTTGCTTTGATAATTTTTTGATAAATTTATCAAAATCTGAATTTGCAATAATATCACACTTAAAGTTTTCTATACCAACTGGTTTTTTTTCCTCAGAATTACCAGCATCTTTCTCTCCATTGTTTTTTAAAAATCGTTTAATCAAGCTATGGAAACCAAGTTCGCGGAAAAGAATAATCAATTTATTTCGATCGAAATCATCGGTTTTGCATTTTTGCAAATTAAATTTAATCGGAACATTTGTTTTAATCGTTCCTAAATCTTTAGAAAGAAACGCTTGTGCTTTATCAGTCTCCAATTTATCTTTCACTGCTCCCTTAATTTCATCTATATTTTTATAAACGCCTTCTAATGTTTTGTATTTTGTCAATAAATTTATAGCACCTTTTTCACCAATCCCTTTTACTCCTGGAATATTATCCGAAGTGTCTCCACACAAACCTTTATAATCTTTTAGTTGTTCTGGTTTCAAGGTATACCTTTTCCAAACCGCTTTTTTATCATACAAAACAGCTTTACTAATACCGCGACTCATTGTATAAACTTTAACATTTGGTCGCACCAATTGTAGCGTATCTAAATCTCCAGTAACAATAATTGTTTCTAAATTGTGGTCATCGGAATTTTCCGCCATTTCAAAAGCAATAGTTCCAATAAGATCATCTGCTTCAAATCCTTCTTTTTCATAAATTGGGATTCCGAACGCTCGCACGATCTCTTTAACTCTTTCTATTTGCGCATAAAGCTCATCCGGACCCTTTACTCTGGTCGCCTTATATTCTTTAAATTTTTTGTGTCGAAAAGTCGGAGCTTTCAAGTCAAATGTAGCCACAATATATTCCGGCTGGAATTTATCAATTACAGTTAAAAGCGTTGATGCAAATCCATAAACTGCATTAACCAACTCACCTTTCTTTGTCGTAAATGGTGGTAAAGCATGAAAAGACCGATGGATAATCGCATTTCCATCAATAAGTACCAATTTTTTCTTTTGCTTTTTTGACATAATTAATTCAAATTAGTAAAACTTTCAATTTAAAATATATTATTATCTCTTACACTTCAAATTTATTGTACTCCTGCGTCATTCAGTGTTTCTTTCAAATGATCGTTTTCCTTCTCCACAGCAGTATTTATTTTAACTTTAGACCGGTCATAGGTTTTTACCATACTAGTTGGGCTAAATGGATTTATCGTTTCAGTTTCGGGTTTTTTTGTCGCGTGATTTCCGCAACCACTTATAAAAACAGGCACCACTCCAATCAAAAACAAAATTATAATTTTCTTTCTCATAAACTAAAAAATACTAAACATATTACAAACGCTTAGCATTATTATACACTATTATTGATAAATTATAAAAAGTTTATTTTGTAAAACCTCAGCATCTAAACTGTAAAATTATCTATCAACTACAGTTATTTTTTATTTTAAGCCTATTTTTTTGTCGGAGCACTGGGATTCCTCTCCGAGCCTGAATGCTCACAAGTTCGCATCCTTCGAATCCCATCATCTAAATTGAAGATTATTTATAAATCACAACCATTTCTCACTTTTTTAAGCCTATTTTTTTGTCGGAGCACTGGGATTCGAACCCAAACTACACGGTCCCAAACCGTGCGTGCTAGCCGTTGACACCATGCTCCGCATTTCACTTTTGATATATTTTAAAACTATATGTTATCTTACACTCAAATAACAACTTAGTCAATGATACTAGTTTTTCCTATTTTATAAGATTATTTTTTCCAATCCTCAATAATTATTTTACTTCCTCTTTTTTTAACAACCACCTTTTGTTTCTCTCGCCATTTTAATTTTCTAACAATCTCAATAGGAATTGTAACAGCAATTGATTGCTTACCAACCTTAGTCAATTTTCTTATGTTTCTATCTTCTAATTTTCTTGTAGACATTTGTTTTGTTCTATTATTTTTTAAATTATTCTATTAAATTCTATTCAAACAAATCCAATTTCTATGTAAGTAATGTATTACGTAATACATTACTTACATCTATAGCACTACTCTCACCTAAAAACTTAATATCAGTTACTAACTAATTGCTAAACATAAAAAATATGCTCTCTTTTAAAATTAAGCGCTATTTTTTTCATCATTAGTTTTAAGATGATTTTTCTCATCTTTTATTTTGCTTTCATCAGTTATCTTTTCAGTTTCAAAGCCCATAATTTCATCAAATTCTTCTTTTTCAATAATTTCTTTTTTAAGTAAGGTCTTGGCGATTTTATCCAAAACATCTTTTTTATCTCTAATAATTTTTTGAGACGCCTCCTTAGCAGAATTAACAAAACTAGAAACTGCTTTATCAATGCTTATCGCAGTTTGTTCAGAATAATCTTTTTCTTCACTAATTTCTTTTCCAAGAAAAACTAATTCTTCTTTTTTACCAAATGTTCTTGGACCTAGACTACTCATCCCATATCGCATAACCATATCTCGTGCCATTCTTGTCACTCTTTCCAAGTCATTAGATGCTCCAGTCGTCACATCACCAAATGTTTCCGATTCACTAACATATCCCCCCAATAAAACTGCCAGCTCATCTATAAAATGTGCTCGGGAATGTAATCGCTTATCCTCAGTCGGAACAGACATAGTATATCCACCAGCACTACCTCTGGAAATAATGGAAATTTTTTGCACCGGATCAGCCTCTTTAGACAACGCAGCTACAAGAGCATGTCCAGCTTCATGATAAGCTATTATTTTTTTTTCTTCCTTACTGATAGCCCGACTTTTTCTCTCTGCTCCCATCATTACTTTTTCAATGGACTCTCTTAATTCAAGCATTCCAATTTTTTTCTTATTTTGTCGTGCCGATGAAATAGCCGCTTCATTAATAAGGTTCGCCAAGTCCGCCCCAGAAAATCCCGGCGTTCTTTGCGCAATATTTACTAAATTAACATCCTCTTTAAACTTTTTATTTTTACTGTGAATTTTCAAAATCGCTTTTCTTTCATTAATATCCGGCAAGTCCATAGTCACTCGTCGGTCAAATCTACCTGGACGCAAAAGTGCTGGGTCCAAAACATCAGGCCTATTTGTTGCTGCCATCACGATAATATTAACATTCGTTTCAAAGCCATCCATCTCAACCAATATTTGATTAAGCGTCTGTTCTCGCTCATCATTGCCTCCGCCCAATCCAGCTCCACGATGCCTTCCAACAGCATCAATCTCATCAATAAAAACAATTGCTGGAGCATTTTTCTTCGCTTGTTTGAAAAGGTCTCGAACTCTTGAAGCTCCAACTCCCACAAACATTTCTACAAATTCTGACCCACTAATATTAAAAAATGGAACACCAGCTTCGCCAGCGACAGCCTTGGCAATCAAAGTTTTTCCAGTTCCAGGAGGTCCTAATAGTAAAATTCCTTTTGGAATTTTCGCCCCCATATCCAAAAATTTCTTGGGATTTTTTAGAAAATCAACTACTTCCATCAATTCTTCTTTTGCCTCCTTGGCTCCGGCAACATTTTTAAATGTCGTTCGTTTCTTTTTATCTTTCGGATCCGTCATTCTGGCCTTACTCATTCCAAAAGAAAGTGCTTGGGAATTGCCTCGCTGAGCTTGCTTCATCATAAACCAAAGAAACCCACCAATCAAAAGGATAGGCAATAAAAATGGCAAAATTATTCCCGCCCAAACGACCAAGCCAGAAGCACCTTTGATATCAATATTAACTTCTTGTAACTTCTTTTTATCAACTCCGTAGTTACTTAAAGTTTCCACTAGAGAACTTTCCGCTTCCTTGGAAGATTTTTCTTTTACTCCATCAGCTAATTCAACTTCAAGTTTCTCTCCTCTAACAACAATTTTTTTAACATTGCCTTTATCAATTTGTGACACAATAGTAGAAAGTGCAACTTCTTTCACTTTTTCAGTAGAAGAATTATATATGGTCATAAGCCCCGAAATTAATAAAAAAACTATTAGTGTCGGCGCAACAATGTTTTTAAATATTTTATCCATCATAAATATATTAGTGTGTTATTTAAAATATTAACATATGAAGTTTACCACCTTTTCTTTCTATTTTCAAGCCAGTAAACACCTTAAATTGTCTCTTGTTTTTAGTACTTTTTATTATCTTTAAAATTTCTTCAATATGGGTATTTTGAACATCTTTCAAATCTCCTTTAATTTTAAAAATTGATTGTCGTAAGATTTGTCGCTGAACAGCTGGATGTTTTTTCTTAAATTTTAAAATATCAATTTCAATTTCGTTCTCTTTTTCAGTCAGAATAACTTCATTCTGTATTTTTTTTGCTTCAACATCAATAAAATCATAATCATCGGCGATGCTTTCAACCGCATCTGACAAAGTTTTTTTAATTACCAAATTATATTTTTTTTCCAAATAAGGAATTAATTGCTGACGAATTTTATTTCTAAAAAATCGAATGTCTGCATTGCTTTTATCAATTCTATAATCCAATTTAGTTTCTTTTAAATAGCTCAGAATTTCTTCCCGGCTTGTCTTAAGCAATGGTCTAATAATTTTTCCATTTTTAGGACTAATACTTCTTAAACCTTGCAAACCAGAACCCCTTAAAATTCTCATCAAAAATGTTTCCGCTTGATCGTCTTGATTGTGTGCCACTGTGATAACATCAAAACTATTTTGCTTCCTGATTTTTTCGAAAAAATCATAGCGAATATTCCGCAATTCATTCTCATTGACTTCTGCCACTTTTAAATCCTTAACTGCTAAGCTTTCAATTTTAAAACCATATCTAGTTGCTAATTTTTCAACAAATTTTTCATCTTCATCAGAATCACTTCCCCGCAAACCATAATTAATATGTGCAATTAAAATTTCTAAATTATATTTATTTTTTAATTTACTAAAAATATCCAATAAACAAACACTATCCGGACCACCAGAGACACCAACCACAATTTTCAAATTTTTTTCCAATAGATTAAATCTACTGGAAAAAGTTTGAATTTTTTTAATCAAGCTATTCATAACCGGCATCCTATTTAATGGTAAAGCTATTTATTAAGACGGTTGAAATTTTCCTCATCAAATATTACTTTTGATTCTTAAGATATTCCCAAACTTTTTCAAAAACTTCATCCGGCGTAAGATTTGTCGTGTCGATAACAAAATCAAAGTTATTTTTATCAGAGCAATCTTTTTGATAATACTTCTGGTAACGCAACTTGTCACTATCCTCTCTTTTTTTATGACTTGTCAAAACATCTTCTACCGTTTTTAAATAATTGTCTTCATTGCGATTATTGTCAGCTTGAAGTTCTTTAAAAACACGCCTAGCCCCTTCCGATGAGTCAACAGCAATGTACAGCTTTATAGATTGCGGAATTAAAAACCAGCTAGTTCTACCTTCAATAACAAAGTTGTTTTCTTCTTTCCCAAGTTTTTTCTGATACTCATCAACCTTAATATCGGTTTCTGGGTGAGTTTCCCCATATTTATTATATTCAGCCAAAGTCATACCCATTTTTTTAGCGGCATCACGACGAATTTGTCCAATATAATAGTGTTTATAATTCATTTTTTTAGCAATCCTTTTTCCAATAGTACTTTTCCCAGAACCTGGATCACCAGCAATTGTAATGATCATAATTTTTAGATTATTTACCAGATTTTTCAACTTTTTTTATTTTCTTCCTTGTCGTTTTTCTTAGGTTCACCTTCCTTCTTTTTATCATCTTTCTCGGAAGATTTCTTTTTCTTTTTTGCTTCTCCAGTTGTTTTTTTAGCTTCTTTTTTTACAACTTTTTTCTTAGCAGATTTTTTTTCAGAAGATTTCTTTTTCTTTTCCTTAGTCTTAGCGTCCGGTTTAGTTTTCTTATCCTTTTTAACATCCTCAGCATTTTTATCGATGAGTACTAATCCCATCCTATGGTCTTCCGGTTCAATGGAAATAATTTTCCACTCATATTCATTCCCTTCCTCGATCATATCACCCATTTTCTTTCCAGGATACATCTCACTAAATTCACTGATGTGTGCCAAACCATGAATATTTTTATCCAAATAAACAAACGCTCCGAAATGATTTATTTTATCAACCTTACCAGAATAGGTTTTTCCGGATTTATATTTTTTCTCCACAGTCTTCCATGGATCAGCCTCCAACGCTCTAATAGAGAGAGATATTCTTGATTCGTCAACTCCAATAATTTTGGCTTTTATTTTATCCCCAACTTTAATTATTTCTCTAGGATTATCAATTAACTGCCAAGCTAACTCTGAAATGTGCACTAATCCTTCCAGCTGATCAGCATTTTCGTCCTTGCCTGAAGTAGCTGGTGGAAAGAATTTTACAAATGCACCAAAATCAACTACTCCACTTATTGTCCCCTCAACAATATCACCTTCTTTCAATTCAGAGATAATCGCTTTTTCTTTTTCGCTGACAGCAGCTTTTTCACTTACAATAAGTTTTTCCTCATCACGAAGAATATCAATAATTTTTACCAATAATGTTTGTCCGACTAATTTCTTTAATTTTTCTAAAATCTTATTTTTGTTGCCATCATCTACTCGCGGATAATGTTCGCTAGATAATTGCGATACTGGTAGAAATCCTCCGATACCATTTAATTCGACCATTAATCCACCCTTATTTGCATCTAATACTCTGGTTTCCACAGCATCTTCATTGTCTCTTTTGGATTCCAAATCCTCCCAAGCTTTCTCATAAGAAGCTTCCCGAATTGACAATTCAGCATAACCATCTTCATTCTCTAGTTCAATTAAGGTAGCATTGACTTTATCGCCAATGACAATTTTTTTATTTCCTCTCAAACCATCTTTAGTATCTTTTCCATAAACAATTCCTATTCCAAAACTTCCCAATTCTAATAAGACAGAGTGCGGAGCGACATCAACAACCGTTCCTGCTAAAACATCACCAACTTCCGGAAATTCAATTGGTGCATCCTGCAATAATTGTCCCATAACAGAATTATCCTCTTCAATTTCTTTCGTTTGTTTTTTTGTTATACTTTTTTTAGATATTTTTTTACTTTTCTTTTCATCATTTTTTGAATTATCAACACTAACTTTATCAACTTCATCTCCCAATTTATCTAATATATCCTTTTTATTACTCATTTTTTTATAATAATAACGGCAATGCCGGACCGTTAAACTTAATAATTATTGGCATCTTACAAATAGCAAACTAATACTATTTTTAAAACAAAAATTTCCTATTATAATAGGAAGTTATCAAGAAAACTGCAAAGTCAAGTTATCAAACTTTTCTTTGAAAAATATTTAATTTTCTTAATAATTAAACTTCAATATGTAGCTTACATCAAAAACTTATTTTTTGCAAGACATACTCCCAATACACTCTGAAATTAAATAAAACCACTCTATATTAAATAGAAGTCCCTATGATGACTTCTATTTCCCCATCCCCCTCTACTCCCAACTACTTCCACCCAAGGCGGATCTCAGCTAACTTATCCACCCCAACTACTCATCATAATCCCCAGATCTCTGGTATTAACAACTCCATCATTATTAATATCAGAATTACTGTCTCCTATTCCTAGCCAGTTAGTTACTAGGGAGGTAAAGTTTGATAGATTGTAAGTTTGGTTGCTTATGGAGAAAGTTATTGTTGTATCTGTGGTATTAACATTTCCTGTTGTATCACTGCATCTTAGGTAATAGTTATATGAACTTCCATTAGTTAGTCCTGTGATTGTGGTTGAATGAGTTGTTGTTCCTGTAGTTGTGAAAGTTCCGCTAGTTGGTGGATTAGAAGTTATACTGTTATAGGGTGTATTTGCTGTTGTAGTGTATTTACAAGTTGAGTTTTCGTTTGTTGTTATTGATAGAGTTGTTGAAGTTGTTCCTGGGGGGAGAGTTGTTGTTGG
>LSNR01000013.1 GCA_003056165.1 Parcubacteria group bacterium M6-OD1-3
AATTAATACCAAACACTAGCATATTTCAGCAACTATGACATTTCTATTTGACAGATGGTATGACATTATCATATGTAACTAACATACTAATTATAGCGACCAGGTCGCTATAATTACTTAATCATTTCTTAATCATTTTTTTGAGATTTTATTTTTTTAAAATGTGACCATATGATAATTAAAAATATTGCATCAATAAAAAACCATGTATAAACTATAAATATTTCCATATTCTTTTTAAAGCATATTTCGATATTAGCACCAAAATAGAAAATAGAATTACTTAAGGGCAAAAATAAAACCCAAAATAACCAATATCTTTTTTTAAAAATAATGTAAACTAACATGGCCACTACGAACGAAATTGTTAACAATATGATTAAAAAAATAATCATTATTAATAATGATTGTCCGCATGTTAATATATCTGGCATACTCTTTTTCACAACTCTTACACGATTGTTCATTAATCTTGCAAGATTGTTCTTTATTAAAAAATAATTATTTTAAATTTTAGACATAGCTATAAAAACTATTCTTTATACACTAGCATTACTTGATTGAATAATCAATACTAATTATAGCGACCTGGTCGCTAAGTTTATTTATTAACGCTGGTAAGTAAAATTTTCATTTTATTTAAACTTATAATAAGTTGCTTTTCCTTTGCCCAATTTTTTAATAATATCCAATTCTATCAATTTTCTAAAATCAAGATTTCTTGTTGGCTTTGCGCGTGTAGTCAATTTAGCGTAATCACGGTCAGCGATGTATCCATTCTTTTTAATATATTTAATAATTTTCTGATGATAAGTTTTTAATTCTTTATCTGGAGAAACAACTTCCAAACTTAATTCTTTTTTTACCCTAAGCAATTCGTCAATGATTCCATCAGTAAAATATTCCAACCAAGAGGTGAAGTCAATTTTATTTTTAGTTTCATAATAATCACCAAAAACCCCAACTTCTTGGAAATATTTACTTATATTTTGATTATAATAATTTTCAAAACTAAAAATATTAAATGTATTTAATCCCATTTCAGCCAGTAGTACTTTAGTAGCCAAACGAGCTGTTCGTCCATTTCCATCAATAAAAGGATGGATAATCACAAATTGTTTGTGGAAAATTCCCGCTAGGATTAACGGGTCAACTATATTTCTATTTTTTTTCACATAATCAAATAATTCTCCTAACAATTTAGGGACTTCTTTTTGTTTTGGAGGAAGATAAGATACTTGACGAGTTTTGGGATTATTAACAAAAACGGATTCTTGCCTCAAATGTCCACAACAATATTTCTCTAATAATCCACTAGAGATACTTTTTTGAATTTTTAAAATAAGAGCTAAATCAAAAATTTGCTTTTTATTTTTAATTAATTTGCGTAAATCAATTAACGCATTATTGTAATTCAAAACTTCTTTTTCACTATCACGAATATGAGTTGGTTTATTTTTTAAAATTCTTTTAACATCAGTTAATGGCAACGGATTACCTTCAATGCTTGTAGAAGAAAAAACTGAAATTTCTCGGGCTTTTTTTTCTAATTTGATTAAAACTACATTTGAAAAATTACGCGCATTTAAACTTGCAACAGCTCCCGCTATTTGCTTGATATTCGCCAAGAGCTTTGGTGAGATTGTATATATTGGGTTAAACATCTTTTAATTAAAATTAAACTTTATAGTCTTATTATAGACGATTATTAGACGATTGTCAATCTTCTACAGCGACCTAATCGCTATAACTTTATAAACAACAACGCCATCTTAATATCATCGTAGGAAATTTTTTCATTTAAAAATTCAAAAATTGGTCGAAGTTTTATTCCACCATTTTCCATAAAATCATCCGAATTATCTTTCTTCCTTATTTCTTCTACAGCGCTTTCAACAAGCTTCTGAGTTTTCTTTTTCGGTTTCAGATGACTTATATCAAAATCCGGCAACAATTCAATAATCTGTTTAGTATGATCAACAATCGTATTGTGCGCCAAACCTCTTTGCATTGCAATCTCTGCAACACTTTTTTTGGCAAGTAATAATTTCTTAGTCATTTCAAGAGTATTTTCTTTTTTGCCATTCCAACTTCCCGAGCCGACTTTTTTACTTCTACCAAAACCACTTTTGTTAACAGTAAAATTATCCTCTTTGAAAAATTCTTTTTTCGCTTTTTCCTCTTGCTTAATATTTTTTCTATTCTTCTTAATTTCTGCAACATCAGTTGTCCCTTCAGCATTGGAAATAAAATCGTTAATCATTTTTTTCTTTTCTTTGTTTGAAAAAGATTTCCATTTTAAACTATTGAGTTGAGAAAGTTTTTTCATTTCTTGATCAATTTTCAAAACTAATTCATCAACTCGCAAAGCGACATCATTTAATCCCATCAATCGTAAACCCTCAATTGATTTAATTCGCGACAACGCCACATAGCCTTGCCCGACTTCAAAAGTTTTAGACAAATCAATTTCAGCGGCATCCAAAGTCATTCCTTGAGATTTATGAATTGTCAACGCCCACGCCAATCTCAAAGGAATTTGTTTCACTGATGCTTTGATTTCTCCTTTATCATTTTCTACTCGCCATTCCTCTCTATCCACAATAATTTTTCGTCCGGAAAAAATTTCCACAATCGGTGCTTCATCCTCGCCAGCAAAACCGATTACCTTCCCCAATGTTCCGTTAATATAGCCTCGTTCATAATTATTTTTAATAAAAATCACCGCCACGTCTTTTTTTAATTTTAATTCCTCTGTTACTAACGAAGTTTTAAAAATTTTTTCAATTTCCTTTCTCGCACCTTTATTAAAGGATTGAAATTTCTTTAGCGGACTTTTTAATTTATTTAACTCCGCCTCATTTATACTATCCACATCCACATTGTGCGTATAAAGTCGCGTCGCTCTAAATTTATTCGCTAGCTTTTTTTTGAAACGAGAACGAAAAACTTCCATTGAATCTTCGGAAACTTCCCCAGAACGAATTTCATCTAAAATGTTTATCAACACAGAATCATCTTGTCTGAATTTTTCTTCTAAATAACAAACTCTCAAATTGCTATTTTGCCAAAGTTCCGTCTGCCAAGCAAAACGCATTGCCTGTCCACTACTGGACACCGGCGGTAATTGAAAAAAATCACCGGACAAAATCAGTTGTACTCCGCCAAATGGTTCGGCGGAGTATTTGAAAGCACGCAAGATTTTATCCATCGAAATAAACAATTCCGGCGAAACCATTGACACCTCGTCTATCACCAAAACTTTTAAATTTTTCAAACGATTATGCAAAAATTTTCTGTATTTCAATTGTTCAAGATATTCATCACTGATTTTTTCCATAATACCAATACCAAAAAAAGAATGAATTGTCATTCCTCCGATGTGCGAAGCGGCAATTCCGGTCGGTGCTACAATTGCCGGTTTAATATCTCGCTCTTTTAAATAATCCACATATTGATTTAATAAATATGTTTTTCCTGTTCCCGCCGAACCTGTTAAGAAAACATTTCTTCCCGCCCGCAAAATTCCCAAAGCAATCTCTTGTTTCATAGGACCTATTACAAAATAAGATTTCGTGATGAAATCATTAAATTTCTTATATAATTATTTATAAATTTTCTAATTTATTCATCTCCTGCTTAAAACCAAACCGGAGAATTTGTCTGTCGTTAAAATTGTCCCGAGACAAATACTATCTCGCTCCTCATTAACATCTTCATTTGACAACGACGCGCAAGTTTTTAAGTTATCACTTTTCCATTCAGAGTGATATTTTTTTGGATAAGTTATTTGCAGAGAATAATCGCTACCAAAACTTCCCGACTGTTTTTGTGCTAAAACAGAATAGGTTGAGGCAGGATTATCCTTACTAAAAGATATTTTGAACGGCAATAAATATTTATATTTAACAACCACCTTTTCCTGCGGGCTGACATAAACCCAATTGGCAAAAACTGTCTTGCCGAATTCATCATAAATCCTTGTCCCGCTATCCGCATCTATTTTTATACTTTTCTCTTCTCGCTCCACATCAATATCTCGCTTAAAGTTTAGAGCATTATAATCCACTGGCGATTTATCCACCTCTTTTGTTTGTCCTTCAACTTCCAAAAGTTTTGAACCTTTCGGAACATAAACTCGCATATAATCAGCATTTACCTTATTCCACCAATCATATTCTTTATTTCCACCATTATGAATTCTCGTAATCGTTACCGTATCAACAATACTGCCATCCGGCAAAATATTTATTTGCTGATTGATTTTTTCATTGACCACTCCGTCAGTTTTATAACCATTAATATTAGTGTTAACAACGCTCAAATAATCTTTCTGCGTTTGCAAAATTTCTCCCGACCAACCCAGTTTGGAAATTATTTTTTGCAAATCATCATTACTGGAATAAAAAAGAATTTGCTTTTCCGTCAAAGATTCATTTAATACCTCCATCGTTTTAGCAATAGTTTTGGAATTATCGGAAGAAAATATTTTATTCAAAACTATCGGAGCTAAATCAGAGAGAATTTTTTTTGGTTTATTTTCTTCTTTATCATAATCCTCTTCAACTTCATATTGAATATTTTGCACAAAATTATCCGCAGTCAATACTATGTCATAATTTTCCATCACAATCGGTCCAGTGATTGTCAAAAGTTTTTGCATCACTGTTGGGGTAATCGCAATTATCCCATCAACAGTCGCTCCACCCGTTTTCTCATAAAAAAGCATCGCCTTTTTGGCAGACAAAGGAAAATCTGGAAACCAATTGCTATCATGCATACTCCACGCAGTACTTATTTTTTGAATTGGTTTTGGCGGAACTATTTTTTCCGTCAACTGTCCATCCGGATTAAAAATTCCGTCCACAAAAAAGTTTTTTATTTGTCCGCGACTATCAATACTTAGTACGCCGTAACTTCCGATGAAACCGCCCGTTGCACGCATTTCTTGATTATTTTGGAATAGAAATAAATATTTTCGCGGACCATTAGCTCCCAATAAATCAGCGACTATGTAACTATTGTCGGAAAAACTATCCACCGCCATAATAATTATTGCCAACTTATTTTTTAAATTTATAACGCTTCCTCGTTTATCCAATGGCAAATCCGCTGTCTTGACTTGGTTAAGATTTTTTTGTGCCAAATCTAAACTGCCTCGCACTTCATCCAAATCTTTTTTGAAAGATTCAAAAATATTTAAAATAGGCATCTTCTCATTATTATCGCCGGCAGTTTTCACTTTTCCTTTTTTTAAATCATCCAAAGTCTGCGCCAGCTGACTTATTTTTTTACCAGACAATGCCAGTTGCTTTCCGGCTTGGGAAAGATGATATCCAGAAGAAAGTTTTGAAGCTCCTGGAATAAATTTGGAAATGCGAATAGTACCATCACCTAAACTTTCCAATATATTGGAAATTTCTGAAAAATTCTCATAAGCCTCGTTGAATTTATTCACCGAAAGCGAAAAATCGTTATCTTTAATACCGGCTATCGCTAAATCAATATTATTATAGGCTTCATCGCTAACACCCAAGACTTGTTTTTTAATTTGTTGACCTCTATTAAAAAATGAATAACCTCCGAAAATGGTAATCGTCAACAAAAAAATTGAAACTATCACCGATTTTCTAAATAAAAATCCACTCGAGAAAGTGCGTTTCTCAACTGAAACATTATTCACATTAAAGCCGTCGCTTTTTTTCTCCTTAGTCTCAAAATCTTCCTCGTCATCCAAATTTTCTTCAAAAAAATCAGAGGCTTGATAATTTGAGTTATCAAATTTTTCAGCTATATCTAATGAATTATTTTCTTCCAACGGTTTATTGTCATAAATTCCATCTGAAACAAAAGATTTTTTGTCCTCATCATACTTATGTCCGAAACTATAACTGTAAACATCATTTTCAGAATTTGCGACACCTTCTTGATATTTTCGCTCCAAAAAATCCCTGCGTTCAAAATCCGATTTATTTGTTTTTTTCCTCCTTAAAATATCCATTATGTTTTGTATATTTTTAATGTTTCTTTCGCCATTTTTTTCCAACTATATTTTGCGATTTGCGAAAATCCTTTTTTTGTTAATTTTTGTCTAAGATTTTCGTCGGAAATTATTTTTTCAATAGCCCTGACAATATCCTCTTTTTTTTGGGCATCGAAATAATAAGCAGAGTCGCCCATAATTTCTCTCAAACATTCGTGATTTGAGGAAATAACCGGCAGACCGTTTTTCATCGCTTCTAAAGGAGGCAATCCGAAACCTTCATAAAGCGACGGGAAAATATATGCTATAGCATTTTTATAAACAGCATCTAAATCATCATCCAAAACAAACCCCGCGAAAATTATATTGCGAATTTTATTTTCCTCAACAATCTCCCGCAATCGATTATAGAAATAATCTTTCTTACCAACCAAAACAAGTTTTATTTTTCCTTTTTGCTTCTCGTCAAATATCTGCCAAGACTTCACTAGTTTTTCTAAATTTTTATGAGGATAAGCGTTTCCCACATAAAGCAAATACGGTTTCATTATACCATATTTATCTATTTTACCGACATTTTCCTGAGAGTAATTTTCGGTTTCACTGCCAGCCTCATAAGTAACAGCTACTTTATCGGCAGAAACTGAATAATTGGTCAAAATATCACTTCTTGTAAAATTGGAAACCGCAATAATTTTTTTTGCTTTTTTGACGGCATTACCAATAGTGATTTTATAAGCTAGAAATTTCAACCAATAAAAAACCGGATTGAGCGTTGTTCCTCGGATAGTCGGAAAATGCAATAAAATTAAATCGTGAATAGTAACAATAAATTTTTTGCGATAAAAAATTGGTACATTAAAATGCGGAAAATGTACCAAATCCAATTTATATTTATAGAGCAAGCGAGGCATATCTATCTGCTCAGAAAAACTGTACCATTTATAATCCGCCTCAACTTTATGAAAATTTTTATTTTTCGGTTGATATTCAGCAAAATTTTCTTTTCTAAGAAATACAAAATATTGATCATTTTCCAAATCATCATCGACAGCATCTTTTTGTAAATAAATTTTTTCCAGATTTTCTATTAACTTTTGTGTATATCTTCCCAGTCCCTTACTATCCGCTCCATAAAATCTGGCATCAATTCCAATCCTCATAATTATTTTTTTAAATAATTTTGAATACTGTTGATAGCAATGGCGCCTTCGGATGCCGCCGTAATAATTTGTTTAAACTTATTTGAACCGGTTGTAATATCTCCGGCAGCCCAAACGCCATTTATCGTCGTTTGTCCGTTTTGCTCAATTTTAATATAATTTTCATTGTCAATTTCCAGCCCGAGATTCTTAATCAATTCGATATTCGGAGTAAAACCAATTTCGATAAAGAGTCCATCCAGTTTTATTTCCGTTGAACCCTTATAAATGTTGTCCAACAATATTTTTTCAAGTTTATCTTTTCCCTTTATCTCTTTAACATTGGTACTGTAAATTATCTCAACATTTTTGGCTTTCTCCAAAGAATTTACCCAGAATGTTTCCGCTCGCAATTTATCTTTTCGATAAATCAGATAAACTTTCTTGGCAATATCAGACATATATAAGGCCGCTGAAACCGCACTATCACTTCCCCCGACAATTCCAACCGTTTTTTCTCGATAGAAAAAACCATCACAAGTTGCACAATAGGAAACTCCTTTGCCAAGAAATTCTTTTTCACCCGGCACTCCCAATTTGCGATGTTTAGAACCGGTGGCAATTAAAATTGTTTTTGATTTGAATTTTTCACCATTTGCCAATAAAATTTCAAAATTACCTTCTTCCGTTTTTTTAATTTGGTCAACCGAAGATGCAATTATTTCAGTTCCAAAACTTTTGGTATGCTCTATAGCTTTTTGCACAAACTCAAAACCGTTAATGTTTTTCTCTCCCAACCAATTTCCAATTTCAGTTGTTTGCGTTACCAAACCGCCAGATATTTCACCGACGACAACATTTTTTAAGCCATAACGAGAAGCATAAACAGAAGCATTTAATCCTGCCGGTCCCGCCCCGACAATAACCACATCATATTTTTTTTCCATATAAATTTTAAATAAATAATTTTAATTATACCATTCCCAATTAACCATCTTATAATAAGTCGAAGTTGAAATTTTCAAGATTTGGTGCGGGATGGTTGGTTGGGGATAATATCACTTGATTTTTATCTACTTTTAATATTATACTCTAAAAGGTTGTTTGTAAAATAGAAAAAACCAAAACAATTCCCATAGGAGGAAAGAATGAGTAATTACAATGAAGTAGAACAAAAAAAATTCTGTCCGTGTTGCGGACGGAGAAACCTGCAAAATAGAAAGGAGGAGGATTTAAAAAACGTGAGTTGCTCAGAGGGCAATCACGAAACCTACAAAAGTCATTCGGGCCACAATTTTTGCCCGGATTGTGGCAAAAAATTATAACAAAAGGAGAACAGAAAAAATGAAATTTTGCCCAGTTCACAAGAGATATCAATTTAGAGAAAATGGACTTTGGCGAGATAAAACAGATAACATCACTGTTTTTGTCCATCGTCAAATCTTTCCTGACAGATGCGATAAGTGTCGGGAAGGAATGAAGAGAAACGGGAAGAAGTAAAAAACTTTCCATTCTCTGAAAAACAGGCTGGGTATCCGCGAATACTCAACCTGTTTTATTTTCCCCTCATTCCAAAAAAACCATCTACAAAGTTTTGCCTTTGATAGAAATGGCCATTTAATGACATCATTAATGTGGTCATTAAATGGTCATTTTATTTTATACTTTATTCACAAAGTTTTTACCTACAGAGTTTTTATCCTCCTTGGGAGGAAATTCTGTAGAAATCCGCAAAGCGGTACGGAGTAATTTAACAGA